>JAEZIB010000008.1 GCA_023416275.1 Bacillota bacterium
AACTACTTACTTATATGAATCCATATTTGCCAGCTATTATTATAGCTTTAGTTTTAGCAATTGGTAGTGCTGCATTTTCAATAGCTGGTCCTAAAATTCTTGGAAATGCAACTACAAGCATATTTGAAGGCCTGATTGGCAAGGTTAGTGGAGAGGGAACAGGCATAGACTTTGTTTATATAGGAGAAAAATTATTACTGCTGGTAGGACTATATGCCATTAGCTCCTTATTTGCATTTATTCAAGGGTATACAATGGCGGGTGTTGCACAAAAGCTGTCCTATAGGTTAAGAAAAGAAATTTCAGAAAAAATAAACCGTATGCCTCTAAAATATTTTGATAAAATAACACATGGTGAAGTTTTATCAAGGGTTACAAATGATGTTGACACAGTTAGTCAAACACTGAATCAAAGCTTGTCTCAGATTATTACGTCAATAACTATGCTGATAGGAATATTGATAATGATGCTTTCTATTAGTTGGTTGATGACGTTGGCATCAATAGTAATTCTTCCATTATCAGTAGTGTTTATTACATTTATTGTTAAGAAGTCGCAGAAATATTTTAAATCACAGCAGGAGTATCTAGGGCATGTAAATGGCCATGTGGAGGAAGTATTCAGTGGACATAACATTATGAAAGTTTTTAATGGAGAGAAAAAAGCTGTTGAAACCTTTGACCAGCTAAATAATACTCTTTATACATCTGCGTGGAAATCACAGTTTTTGTCAGGCCTGATGATGCCAATAATTTTCTTTGTGGGAAATCTTGGATATGTTATGGTATCAATTCTAGGAGGCTGGCTGGCAATTAAGAAAACCATAGAGGTTGGAGATATTCTGGCATTTGTTCAATATGTAAGGCAGTTTTCACAGCCTCTTGGTCAGGTTGCACAGGTTGCTAATGTTATGCAGTCAACAGCAGCGGCAGCAGAAAGAGTATTTGAGTTTTTAGAAGAGCAAGAGGAAACAGAGGATATAGAGAAGCCTGTTAGCACTGATGGAATAAAAGGCCAAGTAGAATTTAAAAATGTTCACTTTGGGTATAATCCTGAAAGTATAATAATAAATAATTTCTCAGCTCATATTAAGCCAGGACAAAGAGTAGCAATTGTAGGTCCTACAGGTGCCGGAAAGACAACAATGGTAAAACTGCTAATGCGTTTCTATGAACTCAATAGTGGAGATATCTATATTGATGGAAACAATGTTTCGGATTTCAAGAGAGACGAACTCCGTGATTTGTTTGGCATGGTGCTTCAGGATACTTGGTTGTTTAATGGAACAATTATGGATAATATCCGGTACGGAAGAATTGATGCTACTGATGAAGAGGTTATAAAAGCTGCAAAGGCTGCTCATGCTCACCATTTTATTAAAACACTTCCAGATGGCTATAATATGGTGCTTAATGAAGAAGCAAGTAATGTATCTCAAGGGCAAAAGCAGCTTTTAACGATAGCACGAGCTATATTGTCTGACCCTAAGATACTGATTCTTGACGAAGCAACCAGTTCAGTAGATACTCGTACAGAGGTTCTAATTCAAAAGGCTATGGAGAACCTGATGCAAAACAGAACAAGCTTTATAATAGCGCACAGATTATCAACAATAAGAGATGCTGATTTGATTTTAGTTATGAAGGATGGGGATATAGCAGAGCAGGGAACCCATGAAGAATTACTGTCAGCAAAGGGCTTCTATGCTTCCTTGTATAACAGCCAGTTTGAAACTAATGAGGCTTCGTAATAATAATTATGGCAATTTTACGGGTGAAATTATATGCTCAGCTTTCCTTTATATAAATGGGAATTGAGGATTAGCCTTGCAAATAAGTTTAGTAATTAGGTAACTCAACTTTCCCAGTTGAATTATAGGCGTTCAAAATTATCAATGGAAAGTTTGGTAGAAATAATTGCATGAATTAGTTGGCAAATCGAAGTTTTTTTGATGGAAAACCGACACAATGTCGGTTTTAGCACACCATGAACCATGGATGGTGAATGTGGAAAGGCGGCTAAAATGCTGAGATGAGCCATTACTAATTCGAGCAACTTTTTCGGCAACAAACCATTGATAAGTTTGAACGTTGATAGATTTTCTGTATGGGAAAGTTGAGTTGGGTAAATAATAAAATCAGAATAATTCTATTAAAAGAGCTTACACTTTTGAAAGATACAATTTCAGAAGGTAAGCTTTTTTTTATGATTTAATAAAAAAATTAAAAATGCAGATTAACGTATTAATTCAAGTCTTCTATGTTTTGCTAAATACTATAGGATTTGCACCTGGATTTTAATAAGCAGAAATGAATATGAGAAAATGGAAAAAGTGGGTTGTAAGACTAATTGCAGTAGCATCTTACAGTGTTCTGGTATACCAGCTTAGTATCAATAAATGCACAAAATCTGAATTCTGACAAATATACTTCGTGAAGAGGTAAATGCTGTAATTTCTAGTGGTATAGAGGCAGCAAAAGATAATGTCCTAAATTAATTCACGATGAATTTGTAAAATTAATATTGGGTAAATTAATTGAAATACTAAAAAAATAAAATATTGAATTGCTTATATGCAGTACATTAATAGTAATAGAATTTTTAGGAGGCATTTATGAGGAAATCTGCTTTTATTTTAATTATCGGCATAGTATTAACATTATCATTTACTGTTTTTGCTGTTATTAAGTTAAATGTTGCAAATAAACCATCAGATGCTTTAATTGATAATGATAACTTACAAAACATATCATTATCACAAATGGTTAATAGCAAAAATTTATTTGATAAAAATTCTATCACAAAGCAAAAAACATTGAGAAACGGCAACTTAGTAGATAATGCTACTTATTCTGTTAGTGACTTTATATCTGTAAAGCCAAATACAGAATATATAAGTAATAAAACAATCCTCATTAATTATTTTGATAATAACAAAGACTTTTTAAGCCAGATTTCTGTAAAGGGTGAAGTGGCAATAAAAACTCCAAGTAACGCTGCATATGTAAAATTAGCTGTAATTTCAACTAGAGTTGCAGCCCTTCAATTTGAGATTGGAGATAAATGTACAGAATATGAAGATTATAAGGGCGAAAAAGTTTCGTCTAATGAAGCACAAGATAAATTAAAGTCCTTATCAATTTTGAATGGAATCGAAAAAAATTTAAAAATTGCATTTGTAGGAAGTAGCATTACGTGGGGAGATGGATTTTTAGATAGTAGCTTTGTAGGTCATGTAGATGATTATTTAAGAAATGAATTGGCTGATACAATTATGCATTATAACATGACATATGAAGGGACAAAAACAATTATATCTAATAAAAAATTTTATAAAGAAACAGCAACAAAACTGTCTGGTATAGCTAGTACAGTTGATTTTAAGTTATCAGGAAATGAGCTGTCTTTATCTTATTGCAAAGAACGCGATAATGCAGGTGCATCTATAGTTGAATTATATGTAGACGAAACATTATATGATTCATTTAGCACATACAATAAAGAACCTAATGGCAAAGAACAGAAAAAATTTACTGGCGACGGAAAAACAACGATGTTTGATTTGGGAAGACCCTTTACGTATGGACATATTGTAAAAATAGATGGTGTGACTAAAAATGGTGATATTAATACACAAGGGTTAGACGCTAAAATGCCTGTTGGAAATGATTATATGATTATTCGAAAATATAGCACTAATGCAACTGGTAATACAGAAGTACATCATTATGTATTATTTTCAAAAGCTCCAGCGGATGGAGTAAAGATAGTAGTTGATTTTAGTTATGGTGAAAATATAATTTATGCCAAGACTACAATTGGAGAGACTGCAGCAGGGGTTAATAGTCCGTTAGAAAGTAGATACGGTGACGGAAGTGACATTGGAAACCCAAAACAGTTAGCGACAGGATTAGATTTTAGATATACTGACTCAAGAGCTGTTAAAACATGGAGGTTTACAGATAAGAAAATACGAAACATTAAGTTTAAAATAAAGAGTCTGGACCCTAGAGTAGATAAAGGATTGCCGACTTTTATTATAAACTTTGCAACAAACAGATTTCATCATATAATGAATGCTGGTATTGGAGGTAGTGATTCGAGAGAATTTTTGAACAACAAAACAAAAAAAGGAATTCCTGATTTAATAAAATTTAATCCTGATATAGTAATATTTGAAAGTGGTACAAATGATGATAAGCATTGCTCGTTTGTAGCTTACAGAACAATTAAAGGGTTAAAAGAGAATCAAGTTAGAAGGCTTACAACACTTTGGTTGAAAACTTGTTCTTATGTAGGAACTGATAATTATACAATAGAAACAAGTGTGTTAAAAATTGCAGATGCAACAAGTAGAAGTTTAGCCATTAATCCGAGAGGAGTTACTTTTGGAGATGTAAAAGCAGGTGATATTTTAATTATTGGTGACTATCATGGCGATAATAGGGAAATGCAAGCTAGAGTTATAGATAGATGGGATAGCAAAAAATATATTGCTTCATTCAAAAAACCTTTGCAATTTAATGGAATGTTTGGCTTAAATTCACCTACTGATTTAATTGGAAAAGATGTAAGAATTAGAAGTCTTGATAATTTTGAAACACCATATATAGGGTGCATTGACTCTATACGGGATTATAATCCTGAGGTTAAAATTGGTCTTTTAGATACTGGGCTATCCAATTACAAGAGCAGAACATTATTAGGGTATCCTGAAAAAATAGCTGATGTTGCAAGAACAAAAAATTGTACTCATATAAAGTTGTATGATTTGTTATCTGACTGGCAGTATTCACAAAAAAAAGATTTAACCGCATACTTAAATACTGTAAACAATACAACAGCAGATGGAAGTTCAAGTTATAACCTTGTAAAAAGTTCAGGAAAAGACTTGAATGATGCAAGCTTCGGTCTTAGAAATTTTTCTGTCAAAGTAAATGGAATAGAAGTATATGGTGATGGTTGTTATATTGATGGGGGAAGAGGATATTCATTTGCACCTGAGCTTAAAGCCTCTGAATTAATTGTAAAGAACTGGAGCACGCGCACACAAAAATTGACAAACATGCCGTTGAAGCTTGTATTTACTAACAATGTTCCAGTTTTTGGTGCAAAAATTGATGTTACTTGTTCATCGCTTAAGTGGTCGTTTGATGATACGCACATACAGGATCAGGCTGGTGAGGTTTTATACAGTAATGCAATCATTGATGGATTGAAAAAGTTAATAATTGAAGCTCTGTAATATAAAAATGTGTAAATTAATAAAGGAAAGTTAATTTATAAAATGGTTTAGAAGCTTAAATAACAACACTTATATTTTATTATTCAAAAAAGTCATTGCCTTTTAAAAGACAATGACTTTTTGAGAAGTTTGTGTATAGGGGTTACCACAAAATTTATTTTTAATATTGGTAAAATATGCTGCTTTTATAAGTATCGACACAATTTACTGTTTCATTAATACTTTTATTAAAAAAAATTAATAAAATAAGAAAAAATTGTATAAAGTAGAGAATAGTTGGCGAAAATTGTAATGTTACCAAATAATTAGCATATGCAATATGTAAAAAAACATGGAAACAAAGCATATTCTAAAAATAAACGGTTAATATCTATAAATATTAACCGTCTACAATTAACAAATTTAATGAAGTGTTTATTAATTTGCAAAAAACGACATGATTCTGGTTTGAGAACCATGAACCATGGATAGTAAATATGTGTAATGGCAAAAACGCTTAGAATGAACAATGCTAGTACCGAGCGATTACTGATATAGATATACTATACAGTCAATTACGGTTCAAAGCTTTCGCTTCGCACGATATGCTATCGGTTTTAATCGAAATATACTTTTTCGGGCTATTTAGCGTATTTTTCTGCACTCTAAATAGAAACGCTTTTCTTCAGCTTCTCCCATTGAAAAAGTTTTTCTAGGAAGAGCACCATCTAAAATAACTGTTTTGAACAAATCAGTTTTGTTCATTGGAGGAAGATAAATTCCCATGTTGCCAGGTTGTGAGCCAAGCTTTGTGACAACGTCATCACCATGGATATAATCAATTTTTACCTCTGGATGAGCTTTCATATAGTCATCTAAAAAGGTCTGCAGCGTTCCCACTTCAAGATTGTTTTTAGGATTATTTATTGTTATGCTGCCTTTGCTTGATTCGGTAATGTACTGGAATGTGTGACCACTGTTGCACTTTTCAGCACAGGAGCTGTTTGAGTAAAAAGAGCTGAATTCATTTATAAGCTCATCAGCATTTACATTGAATAAAACTCTATGTATTGGCTCGAAAACAAGACCATCATCATGTACATTCACAAGCTCAACTAAGGCAAATCTTGCAGGATGATTTTGCTGCTCCTCAGCTGATAGAGTAGTCTTTACATTTTCCCAATGTCCTTTTGCAGATGCAAGAGAATGGTTTCCATCACCTACAGCAAATAGTAAAAGCTCTTTATCGCAGCCAATGTCGTATTTCTTGCAGAAATTGTCCAGCTGCGCCAGCTTTGACAAGGAATTTGCAATGGAAGAGATGTCGCCTTCATCAGATATTTTATAACCTTTGATATGTCCTCCGTCCATCATTAACTCAAAATCATACAATTTTTCTAAGTTGTCTGATTTTTCAAAAAGTGGCTCAATAACTGTTTTATCAGGGTCATCAATCAGAACCATTATATGGGGTAACTCAATTGGAGCGTTCTGACGGATTTTAATTCTAGGTGGCAAACGCTCTATAACTGTTCCCTCAGTAGCTCTAATTAGTGTGCTAGAGCCTTTGGTATAGTCGTAGCATTCCAAATCAAGTGCAAGCATTAAGCCCTTTCTAGATTGGCTATGAGATGTCTTTCTGTCAACTAGGATAAAACAATTATCCAATTCACTGATAACCTTTTCGTCTATGTACTTTTTCATGTTTTCATTTATTTGGGATATCCTGTTGTCGCTATCACCGTCTTCCAAGTACACCTCGGGGAATATAATGCTGAGAGTTGATGGTTTTCCACAGGTAATATCTTCTACATTTTTCCAGTAGTCTCGCTCTGAAGTATATTGGTCACAGGCTACTACTGCCCAGCTGCTAAAATCAGTGTCTTTATTGGGGAGCATAATTTTTGGAATATGTACACCTAATTGGGATAAAACTTTATTTGAATTACTCATAAAATCACCTCATAAAAAATTTTTAAAAGCTTATATTGTAAAAATTATATTCAATACCTAAACTTACAAAGTCTGATTACTGGAGAAACCTTGATGAAACTAGATAAACTATTACATTAAAGAGTAGAACATTTGCTTTCCTAACAATATAATTTAACTTGTCATTTTATAAAAGGTACGGTGTTATCTATCTGTAAATTTTACAATAATCTGTGTTCTAAGTCAATTTTCATGTTAGCAAATGTCTTACAATGAATAAAAAAGTCATTACTATTCAACAATTTAATATTAACTCAACTTTACTACATATAATGTCTATTGGTGCGGGAGACCTATAAATTGTTTGTTGCCAAAATAATTACGACGAAAAACAACATTTAGAATTACCAATATTTTTATTTTGAAATGTTTGAATTATTTAAATAACTAAAACAAATAATAAACATATTATGAAAGTGATAAGTGAAATGTGGTGATTTATTATGATTAGAAAATATAGTGATGTATTGGGTTTACCTGTTATATCTGCTAAAAATGGTATGAAAATAGGGACGTTGAAGGATGTTGTGTTCTGTAAATACAATAAAGGTGTTCTTGGATTCATAATAGAAAAGGAAAGCCATAGCTTAAAGGGAAATGTGGTTATGCTGCAGGATGTATTAAGCCTTGGAAATGATGCACTTATAATAGATGATTCTGATAACCTGATAGAATACAGAAAAATAAAAAAAACACCCGAAATGCTGGAAAGAATGCAGCTTCGCGGTTTTAAAATATATACACATTCAGGAAATGATATAGGAATAGTTAAGGATATCCTTTTTGACTACAAGACTGGAAAGGTTGAAGGAGTACAGGTTTCTGACGGTTTGCTTCAGGATTTATTAATGGGCAGAAACATACTTCCATTTCTTGGCAGAATTGAAATAGGTAATGAGAATATCTTAGTTGATAATGAAGCAGTTGAAGAGATGATGAATACTGGTGGTGGAATTAGAAGCCGCCTGGAAAACTAATTTTTTAGAAAACCTCCATGTCCATTTAGGTAACTTCAAACAAATTGAGTGGTGTTAAAAAATAGTTTAGCTTTGTGAAGCAGTGGTTCTCCAACTGATGGTTTCATTAAATTTTGAGCTTAAATGGAGTGTGGAGGTTAGTGTAAGAAATGCAAAGAGTTAAGGTGATATCCCTTAGTCACAGCTTGTAATTGGCTATTGCTGTTTATTAAAGGTATTTTTGTGGCTAAGTTTATTTATTTTATTAACATTGTAATTTTTGAAAACATATCTTTAGGAAATTTACATGTTTGAAGCTGCTTTGCTAAATGTGGATTTACTCACTTTATGGTTATTAATTTAATAAGGTGATAGAACCATTATTAATATACAGCCCCTTTGTGGTTTAGGAGGTGATTAGATGAAATTTGCAAAAGGAATACTTATTGGAGGATTAATTGGAGCATCTATCAGCGTTCTTACAAATCCTGATATAGTAGACCCTCACATGAGAAGAAGACTTATAAAGTCAGGGAAAAAAATAGTACGCAGATCAGGTAATGTATTTGGAGACATGATTCACATGTTCAGATGATTTTACAACATGAAAAGGATACCATTTAAAAAGCTACTAATGAGGTAAATTTATATTCAGGCAGGTCGTTGCAAAGCATTAATAAAGTCAATTTCTGAAGCAATAATATTACACACAGTTTGCAGCTTCTTTGTTGATTTTGACTTGCAGCGACCGTCTAGCCTCCTAATAAACATCATTAAAAATAGCTTTCAAAAGCCATCTTTTCTTTGCTATTTGGTCATCGCACATCGACGGAATGGAGTAGCTATGAGAAGCTGAAGTTTTCCACCGATAGGTTCACCAAATTTTCTTGTTCAACATAGGCGTGGGAGGGTTAGCAGCTCGAAAACATAGTTTATGCTAACACGGTGCTTTTTCGAGCCACAAAAACCACAAGTGGTTTTTGATGGTGTGTTTGGAATGGGACTCAAAAAAGAGGCGTACCGCCACGAAAGCTTAACCATATTTTTGTGCCGAAAGTCGGCGTGGGAGGTTAGTATGACTAATGTAAAAAAAACTATATTTTACATAATATTATCAGTGTCATTTGTTGGAGTAGTTGTTTTTGTGTACTTTTTTGGCAATAGAATTTTCAAGATTTTATCACCTTTATTAATTGCTGTTGTCATTGCCTATATTATATACCCATTAGTCATTAAATTTGAAAGAAAGGGTATAAAAAGAAGTATTGCAATTATAGTTATTTACACTTTTATTATGTTATCAATGGTTTTCTTTTCAGTTTACATTATGCCTTACGTATTGGACAATGCAAAAGAACTATTCAATACATTACCAAGTATAACTAATAATTACAAAGAACTTTTTAATTCACTTATATCAAAAATAAGGACAAGCGAATGGCCTCCTGAAATTAAAAACGTAATTTTTAATGAAATAAATAATGCAACCGTTCTTTTGCAGCAATATTTTTCACAAGCTATGAAAAGGTCATTAGGAGCAGTAGCTTCATCAATTGCTATTTTAATAAATACTGTGCTATCTATGATTATTGCATATTATTTTTTAAAGGACATTGATGGAATAAAAAGGTCAACACTTTTAATTGCTCCAAAGAGAATGCGTAATGAGTTAGTTAATATAGGGCGTGAACTAAATTCTATTATATCTCATTTTATACAGGGACAATTACTTACGGCATGTATTGTTGGGATATTGGAGACATTAGGCTTATATTTTATAAATGTGAAGTATCCATTTGTTTTAGGGATAATAGGTGGTATTGCCAATATTATTCCTTATTTTGGACCATTTTTAGGTGCAATTCCTGCTGTTGCAATAGCTCTGTTAGACTCACCAAGTAAAGCATTATTTGCAGCCTTAGTTTTCATAATTGTTCAGCAAATTGACAATGCTTTTATTTCACCCAAAATTATTGAAGGAAAGCTGGGTTTACATCCAATAACTACAATTGTTGCTGTACTGGTAGGAGGAGAGTTTTTTGGAATAATTGGTATGCTGATAGGTGTCCCTATAACTGCGATGCTTAAGGTTGTGTTTAGAAGAGTGATTGATTTAGTTGTATAAAAATATATTGCTTTAAATCATTTTAACCATTATTATAATGTGTATGAGAATCAACTTTTAGATTTCATTTTACTAAAGGCAATTACCGTTAAAAACCTTTTTTATTTAGGCCATTTATGCATTTAACGTAGTTTAGGTTTGAATTTATTTTACGATTTTTAGAGGCTTTAGCCAATAGTGATTGATTTTACTAAGGTTTAGTATGTATCGGATTAATTAAGGCCATTTACAGGCTTGTTATTTTTTGAATATTATGGAGGTAAGATAAGTGAAATTTGAGCGTAAGCACAGGAATATTATAATAATTGCAATAGCAGTATTCTTTATTTTATATGGATTGCTTGATATGACATTCAATTTTAATATTAATAAGGAATTAGAGGACAATGTGTCTTGGATTCTGACGATAATTGCTGTTGCATTACTTTTTAGTGGTACTAAGCCAAAATTCAATAATTTTGAGGAAGCTAATAATTCTAAACTGGAAAACACTGATGACAATCAAAACAATACTATTAACCCATCAAATTCTATTGCAGCTGACTCAGAGGTAAATGGGGTTGAGAATTCTGACATAGGTAGTACTACTGAACAGGATAATGCTGATGATGCTGATAATAAGGATAATTAGGATACTAGAAGGTTTTTGCGCCTGATAATTTGTATTGTCACTACTTGACAGAGCTAGATATATTATATATCATTATTTCTAAGCATTTATATATTAAAAGTAATGAACAAGAGGAGTAGACAGTTGATTTTCCTTAGAGAGGAGCCGCAGGGTGAAAGGCTCTGAATTGATACTGTTGAAGGTAGCTTGGGAGCTCCGCACTGAAATATTGTATTAAAACAGCATAAATTATTGTTGTGTTTTGAGTGTTGCAGCGTGATATTGCAATACTTACAATATAGTATAAGTAGGCTGCGGCGGGTTGCGAACGTTAATCGTTTTGAGATTCATTGATAGATTTGATAGAATTATTTAGATTTATCTAATGAAATTTTGGTGGTACCGCGATACAGCTTTCGTCCAAATACTGGATGAGAGCTTTTTTGATTTCTGTAGAAATATAGCTTTTTAGCTAGCTAATGGTAGAGAAGGATTTTTGTGAACAGAGCCGACTTTAAATGAACGTCAGGCTAGAGCTATTAATTAGGAAAGGCAAGTTAAAAATAAAAAGGAGGGCTGAAGCCATGCCTGCACTAAATAAGCTTTTATGGCAACGGGCACGGTCACATAGTTATGAAACCAATTGATATTGTAGCATTAGCAATATTAGCAGTAGGATTTGCTGTGGTGCTTTCATCTAAAGCTATAGTTAATAAGTTTAACTTGGTGGAAAAGCAGGAATGTAAGTATGCAAGCGAATTATCAGAGGAAGAGTTGAACAATTACAAGCTAAATAAAGCTTCATTTAATATGAAAATAGCAGGACTATTAATAACAATACCCGGATTTATTTTATTTCTAATTTCGAACAAATTTTAAAACATTATATAAAATCATTGGGAGGGAAAGATTATGGACGAACAACAAAATATTGCAAAACAATATGATCCAAGTCAAGTTGAGGATAGACTTTACCAAAAATGGATGGATGAAGGATACTTTCATGCTGTTCCAGACAAAAATAAAAAACCTTATACAATTGTGATGCCGCCGCCTAACATTACTGGGCAACTCCACATGGGTCATGCCTTAGATAACACATTGCAGGACATTCTTACCAGAACAAAGAGAATGCAGGGCTTTAGTGCATTGTGGCTTCCAGGAACAGACCATGCCAGCATTGCAACTGAAGCGAAGATTGTTGATGCTATGGCAAAAGAAGGTATTACAAAGGATATGATAGGCCGTGACAAATTCCTTGAAAGAGCATGGGAATGGAGAAGAGTCTATGGCGGCAGAATAGTAGAGCAGCTTAAAAAACTTGGTAGCTCTTGTGATTGGGAACGTGAACGCTTCACAATGGACGAGGGTTTATCAAAAGCAGTTCAAGAAGTATTTCTGAAGCTTTATGACAAGGGACTCATTTACAAGGGAGAGAGAATAACTAACTGGTGTCCTAAATGTAATACTTCAATTTCTGATATAGAGGTTGAGTATGAGGAACAGGCAGGACATTTCTGGCATATAAAATATCCAGTAAAGGACAGCGACGAGTTTGTTATAATAGCTACAACCCGTCCTGAAACACTATTAGGAGATACAGCCGTTGCAGTAAACCCAGAGGATGAGAGGTATGCTCATTTGGTTGGCAAGACCCTTATTCTTCCCCTTGTAAACAAGGAGATACCTGTAATTGCAGACTCCTATGTTGATAAGGAATTTGGAACTGGCTGTGTAAAAATTACACCTGCCCATGACCCAAATGACTTTGAAGTTGGTTTAAGACATGATTTACCTGTAGTAAGAATCATGGACGACAATGCAATAATGAATGACAATGCAGGACAGTACAAGGGTCTTGACAGATACGAAGCTAGAAAGAAAATGGTAGAGGATTTAGAAAAGCTTGGTTTACTTGTTAAAATTGAAAATCACTCTCATAATGTTGGTACTTGCCAGAGATGTAGAACAGTTGTTGAACCATTCATTTCAAAGCAATGGTATGTTCGAATGAAGCCATTGGCAGAGCCTGCAATAGACGCTGTTAGAAGCGGTGCTACAAAGTTTGTACCTGATAGATTCTCAAAGATATACTATAACTGGATGGAAAATATTCAGGATTGGTGTATTTCAAGACAGCTTTGGTGGGGACATAGAATTCCAGCATATTATTGCCTGGAATGTGGTCATGTTATGGTTCAAGGAGATGCACCAGATAAGTGTTCTAAGTGTGGAAGCACTAAGCTTGAGCAAGATCCTGATACACTTGATACATGGTTCAGTTCAGCACTATGGCCCTTCTCAACCTTGGGTTGGCCTGAAAAGACTGAGGATTTAGAATATTACTATCCTACAGATGTTTTAGTAACAGGATATGATATCATATTCTTCTGGGTTGCAAGAATGATATTCTCTGGTGTTGAGAACATGAAGGAAACACCGTTTAAATATGTATTTATACATGGTATTGTTAGGGATTCTCAGGGAAGAAAGATGAGTAAATCTCTGGGCAATGGTATTGATCCACTTGAAGTTATAGCTCAATACGGTACTGATGCATTGAGATTTGCTTTAGTAATAGGAAATTCGCCTGGAAATGATTTGAGATTTTCACCTGAAAAAGTTGAAGCTGCCAGAAACTTTGCAAACAAGGTTTGGAATGCGTCAAGATTTGTATTGATGAATTTTGATGAGAACCTAGATTTCAGCAAGGTTGATAAGAATAAATTTACCATTGCAGACAAATGGATTATGTCAAGAATAAACACAGTAACAAAAGAAGTAACTGAAAATATTGATAAATTTGAGTTGGGTCTGGGTCTACAGAAAATATATGACTTCATATGGGAAGAATTCTGCGACTGGTACATTGAGATGGTTAAACCTAGACTTTATGACAGAGAAAGCGAAGGAAGACTGGAAGCACAGTATGTTCTGAACTTTGTTCTTGCAAATGCCATGAAGCTGCTTCACCCATATATGCCATTTGTAACAGAGGAGATTTACACTCACCTGATTAATGATGGCAGAAGCATAATGATTTCAGAGTGGCCTGAGTACAGTGGAGAATTGAACTTTGCTGCTGATGAAGCAAAAATGAAAACTATTATGGATGCTATCAGAAATATTAGAAATATTCGTGCTGAAATGAATGTTCCACCAGCAAAACGTGCAAAGATGATATTTGTAGCAGCAGGGGCAGATGAAAAAGCTACTTTAGCTGAAGGTGAAGCCTTCTTCCAAAGATTAGCAGGAGCTTCTGAGGTAATAGTACAGGCTGATAAAGAGGGTATTCCTGCAGATGCAGTAGGTACAGTTATTGCCGGAGTGGAAATATTTATTCCTCTCGATGAGCTGATTGACTTTGAAAAGGAAATTGAAAGATTGACTAAGGAAATGAAAAACCTTGAAGGCGAGCTAAAGAGAGTTAATGGTAAGCTGAACAATGAAGGCTTTGTATCAAAGGCACCAGCTAGTGTTATTGAAGAGGAAAAGGCAAAAAGAGAAAAGTATCAAGACATGTACAACAAGGTTGTTGAGAGGTTGGAAAGTTTGAAGAAGTAAATTCGAATTTCTATATATGGAGCAGATATGTTCCAAGTAAATTGCTTATAAGAGCTGATTTTATAAATGAGATGGTTGTCTTCATCTTCAGGAATAAAAGAGGCTCTTTTTATTTATAAATTTAACAAAAAATAGCTTGTTAATGACAACAAAAAAAGGTAAAATATTCATTGATTTATAATATATGCATACTTATTCTGTTTTGGTTTTTGGTCATTATTATTTTGACTTAATTGTGAATGAATTATCATAAATCAAATGATATAGTGGTAAGAATGTTTTTGAACGCTCCCGAAAGTTATCTGTATGTCACCAAATTCTAATTGTAAAGTGAATAAATAGATCTTTATACTAAATTGTGTAAGAGTAGAGATACAGATATAATGCAAACTAAAAAGAAAGGTAGTAAGATATGAAAAAAAGGAAGAGACAATTACTATTAACTTGGGCAATGACGATGTTGATGATATTAAATATATTTTTACCATTTAGTTTAGCCTGTGCTGTGGATATTAGTACAACGGTGCTTACGAATTTTATGGCTGCAGTCAAACAGGATGGAAACCCAATCGCCGAGGGAGGTACTTTAACGAGCACTAAGCCAATACGAGTGGATATTTCCTTTGGTGTGCCAGTTGAGGGAGACGATCCAACTCCTACAGCCCCAGTTCAAAAGGGTGATACGGTAAAATTTGACTTAAGCAATGCGTTCAAGGTGACTTCAGGGAGTTCTATTGAGTTAAAAATGGGATCACTAATGGTAGCTCATGCAACAATTATAACAGATCCCGACACAAAGATGGTGACCGCAAATGTTATCTTTGATGGAGATGATTCAGTGTTCGATGGAACATCTAGCAACGTATTTTGCCAGTTTGGCGGAAATTTTGAATATTATGGCGGTAGCGCAGGGGATCATACTATATCAATATTGGAAAAGACATATACCGTAAATGTCCCTGAGGTGCCAATTATATACAATATGACCAAAACAGGTACTGCAGATCTAGCTAATCAAAGCATTGAGTGGAAAGTTGATATTCAAACCACGCAAGGAGGTATACCTATTGATTTAGTTGGGTATCAGTTCTTTGATGATTTACATAATGTGGGGGAATATATTCCAGCTTCGTTTAAGGTGGACGGCACAGATGCGTTTCCGGATACATCGAATAATTCAATTCGGTATGTCTTTCCTAATAACTCAACTAGCCCCAAGACAATAACATTCAAGACGAAAATCACTGACAGTACGTATTATGCAAATTCTGAGCAAAAGGTTAACAACAAGGCTCAACTTCTAACAAGCGAATCAAGTGTAGTGGCTGAAGGACAATGCGAGGTTAAATTTACTCCGAAGTGGATTGAAAAAACAGGTGTGTCAAGCGATGTCGGAAGTTCAGGAATCTATGACCCGACAAACCGCACAATAACGTGGACAATAACTGCCAACCATATGGGAGCAACTCTAAATAATGTGGTTATAACTGATAAGTTGATGAATGGGTTAACTTTTAAATCAGCAAAGTGGCAAATATGGGATGGCTCTGAATGGGGTTCAGATAATGGAATAATACCAAATGCCAATGGTGAATATGCAATTGGCAACATTAACTCTAAAATTCTTATGACTATAGTGACCAATGTTCCCGACGATGCATATACCACGGGAGTAACAACTTACAGCAATTCCGCCAGTATTAGATGGGATGACTTTTTGGGTTTAACAACTAGCAGTATCAATGTTACTATCGGATATAATGCCATATCAAAGTCAGGTGTGGCAGATGCTGCAAACCAAAAAATTAAATGGACCGTAAATGTAGATACAAAAGGACAAAGCATTCCAGATTTGAAGGTATATGACCTTCTTGTTTACGGAAACAACATTAACCTCTCAACTGTTACTGGCATTCCAAGTGGCATTGATGCCACAAAGTTAACACCGCAGTATGGACAGAAATATACTGGAGATTTTACTGGAGCGTTTACGGTGAATGTGATTCCAATTATGCAGGGAACAAAACAGGTTGCCGATTTGGTTGAGGTCACTGGCCTGTCTACAACTGATCCAAATACGTTCAGCTTTGAAAGTCAGGTTGTAAACCCAAATATATTTGCCGGAAATAAAACGTCTACTGTATGGAACACGGCGACGCTTTTCAGTGCCAATGCAAAGCTTAACGCTTCCACAAAAAGTGTTAATTATTCAAACCATATGCTGAGTAAGGAGATGCTAAATCGTATAGCAATGTCCGACCCATCAGGTGGTGTAAACAACTCTACTACTAATGTTTCACAAGGCTTTGACTATAAGAATAAGTCAGCAATTTTTCGACTAAACGTCAACGCAGATGGTATTGACTTAACCAATACGACAAACTCGGAGGGACAAATTCTGGGAACAGCAACACTTACAGACATCCTGCCGGACGGTTGGGAGTTTGTAGACATAGATTTTGGTTCAAAGTACTTAATTTTTGAAGGAATAGGGCAATCCAACGGAACAATTTTGGCTAAAGATACCACACCAGATACAGTCGCGAACCTTGATGCTAGTTTCAGCGGGCGAACGGCATCCTTTGCGTTCACTACGTTGGACAAGCCATATGTTATTTTGGTAAAAGCAAGACCTACCAGTGAAACAACAGCGCTTTATTTCTCTGCCAATCAGGTTTTAACGAAACGCAACAACATAACCTTGAAAACTGAGAACTGGAATACTGGCGTAAGTAGCTATCAGGACATAACCATCACCAGTAAAATGCTAGATAAAAATACTATACAATCAAAGGCAGGCGAATTATGCTGGACAGTAGATTACAAGCCATATGCTATAGCGAACTCCAGCGAAAAATTGGAAGATCAATTACCAAACGGCATTGATCTACGCATGGATTCCAGTGGGAGGCTAGTGATTTCGGGAAATATTATGGCAAACGAGATGGACCTTAATGCCGATGGAAGCTATACAGTAGGAAGCCCTGTTACACTGGAACTGGGGAAAAACGTGAGCTACAATAACGGAACACGAGTTCTGAGTTTTACTATACCCGATACAGCAAAAGCCTATCGATTCAGCTATCTAACCGATATCACAGGTGAGCCGGGAATCATTACGAACAAAGTATCCCTACTTGGGAGCAGCCCTGAAGAAACATCAAAACCTTATGTTATTACGGCTTCGGATGGTAGTGCCAGCCTCCAAAGAAATGGCTGGATTAGTATAGTGAAGACTAATGGAACGGGTTTTCCACTTGCAGGTGCAGAGTTTACGCTATATGCGATGGATGGTACGACTGTGATAAAGAAAGGTCTTACTGGTAGTGATGGTACAGTTAAGTTAAAGGTTATACCCGACGGGGAATATATACTTCGGGAAACAAAGACTCCTACTGGCTATACTTTGGAAAGTGTGTCCCATTCCTTGCTGGTTACGACTAGTGGTTCAAAAGTTACCTCTTCCATTGATGGAAAGACCGGAGTAAATTCCAACAGTATCATAGTGATGAACTATTCGGAGAATACAGCTGGAAATCTGACTATAAGCAATACGGTGGTTGGTGATGGTGCCGATACTGCAAAGTTATTTGATTTTACTCTGATGATGAACGGTGCAAACGACACTTACACTTATTTCGGGCATGGGATGCCTAATGGGACTATTGCAAGTGGGGATACCATTTCTCTCACCCATGGCCAAAGCATCACCATTATTGGATTACCGAAGGATGCAACATATAGGGTGGTTGAAACTGACTACTCGGCTGATGGATACACATCAAGCGGCATAGGCACGACTGGTGGCATTGTGGCCGATGCTACACAAACAGCGTTATTTACCAATACGAGAACAGTCGGAAATCTTACCATAAGCAAAACGGTACAAGGTAAAGCAAGTGATACATCGAAACAATTTAGCTTCACGCTTACGTTGAACGGTGCAGCTGATATCCACTATGCGTATACAGGCAATGGTCTCCCAAACGGAATTATCAAAAGCGGTGATAAAGTTTCTCTTGCACATGGACAGAGCATCACCATCACTGGTCTGCCAGCAGGTTCAACTTATATGGTAAACGAAGAAGATTATTCTGGTGACTTATACGCTTCGAACAGCATAGCTGCAACTGGCAGCATTGTGGCTGATGCGACGCAAACAGCGTTGTTAATTAGTATAAAAACGGTCGGAAATCTTACTATCAGCAAAACGGTGGCAGGTAACGCTGGCGATAATAAGAAGAAGTTTGACTTCACCTTTATGCTAAACGGTAGTGGAGCATCTGGAATCTATACCTTTACTGGCAATGGTGTTACAGATGGCGTGATCAAAAGTGGGGATACATTATCTCTTGCCCATGGACAGAGCATCACCATTGAGGGCTTACCAGACGGTACAATATATAAGGTGAATGAAGGAGATTACACCGTCGATGGTTACAAAATGGTCAGTACAGGTGTGACCGGTAGCATTGTGACAGATACTACGCAAACTGCAGCTTTTACAAACACAAGAAATATTTCATATACATCTCCTTCTACTGGAAATCTGACAATCAGTAAAACGGTTGCAGGAGAGGGTGCTGACACCACAAAGAAGTTTGATTTTAAGGTGATTTTTAGTGGAGCAGCTGGATCATATCATTATTCGGGAAATGGTGTGCCAGGTGGGATTATTAAGAGTGGGGATACCATTTCTCTTGCTCACGGACAGAGCATAACTATCACTGGTTTGCCCATTGGTGCATCATACCAGATAAGCGAGGTAAAGTCGTCAGCACAGGGTTATTACGAAGAAAGCGCTGGAAGCTCTGGCGTCATTACATACGGACAGGACAAGATAGCGGTCTTTACCAACACAAAGTTGCCAGCTTCTGTGGGAAGTTTGACCATAAAGTTAGCAGACACGGATGAGAATGTGGATATTACAAAGAAAATTGAGTTTATTGTTAATTTTACAGACTTAACAGACGCTTATCCATTTACCGGCACGTCAACAGGGACTCTCCGCAGTGGAGATTCTATCTTGTTAGCATATGGAGAAAGCATCACAATTACTGGCTTACCAGATGGAGTGCAATACACTGTGACAGAAGTCGGTTATACTAAAGATGGGAACACCTACACTAGTACAGGGGATACTGGACAAATTTTCGCTAATACTTCACAGACAGCATTGTTTATGAATAACAGAAATAATACTTCAAGTAATACTACAAGTAAACCTGATAAGCCAGTGACTCCCACTAATAACCTTAGTGTTAAGAGTGTCTCGCAAAAGTCTTTAGAAATACAAGGGTATTATAAGATCGTAGATGGAAATGGTATGCCAAAGACAGGGGATAACAATGCTGGTAGCCTTGCAAAGATCGGATTATTCTGCTTTTCCATAGTGCTTGTGGCTCTTGCATTTACCGATTTCGCCCTACGCAAAAAGTACTCTAGAAAGAAAAATTAAAAATAATATAAAGAGAACTGGTGGTGGAAAGTAAAAAATCCTGCCACCAGTTTTTTGAACGTATAGGAATTTATATATTTTAAACATGGTTAAAGATGTTGATATAACTTCATTTAAACCAGAACACCAAGAATTTACAGATATAAAAATTCCTATACGTGGGGATTGAAAAGGGGATTCCCCCTTTCCTCTTTAAGGAGGGTGCGGAGTAAACACAAAGTGTTTCGTCGAAGGGAACCTAGGTGTTCCTGAGGTGTCCGTTGGGACACCTTTGCGAACGAAGACAATTTGCAAGCAATAGATGAATATTTTGAGATAGCCTAATAGCTTTGCGAAGAAAATTTCTTGTAGAAGGAGATCAGGATGAAACACTTAAAATCACGTTTGAGTTGGATATTGAGTATTCTCATGGTACTGTGCATGATAGGTATCCTATACTCTTCTTCTATCTTATTTATAGTCAATTGGGAGTATGCCAAGGGCGACGATGTTTATAATAAAGTTCGTCTGAACCTAAAATCGCCTGACCTCTCATATGACCAATCCACTGCATCGTTGCTGACTGCCAGTGAAGTATCAACAGAAGAAAGACAAGAGGAACAGAACAAAGAAGTTGATTTTACCTCTCTGGAGAAAATAAATCCTGATATAGCAGGATGGCTTTCTGCTGAAGGCACGGAAATCGACTATCCTGTAGTACATGGAAAAGACAACAATTTTTATCTCAATCATTTATTCACTGGTGAGCCTAACAAAATGGGTTCTATATTTATGGATTATCGTAATAATAGTTATTTTTCAGATAAAAATACTATTATATACGGACACAATATGAAAAACGGTTCGATGTTTTCTTCATTGACAAGGTACAAAGACCAACGCTATTACAACAAATTCCCGACCATGCTTCTTAACACCCCTTATGGTGACTTTACAATTGAGCTGTTTGCAGGAATTGTTGTTGATGGTAATTATGAGTCTGTCCGAGCTAATTTTATAGATGAACATGATTTTCAAAGGTATATTGATTTGCTCAAAAAGAGATCCACTTTTGAATCTAATACTCTTGTAAAAGGGGATGATCGAATTATTACCTTGTGTACCTGTTCCTATGAATTTAGCAATGCAAGATATGCGTTATTTGGGAAATTTACATCCAACTATAAATCGGAAAAGAGTGAATTGCGTAGTATCTTTAAAAAATAAGCTGTCAAAACCTTTTTATAGAGTTTACTAACGTAGAGCCTTTTAAAGTTAAAATTCAAGTAATAATTCCTGCAAAAACTCAATTCTAACAGTAACAGTTTAACCTTCCCCCAAATATAATGTTACTATGGCTAGCTTTAGGCGTGGAGGGTTTTATGATTAATAATTTCACAAGCAATCAGTTTTTATCACATACCAATCAATTTGGAAGAGGCTTTGGAAGAAGTATTAATCCGCAAGCAGCGGACACTAATCATTATCTAGGCAAATTAAATAAATACAGAAACATGGTAATGGGAATTAATACAAAAGTTCCCCTTGATAATGGCACATTTACTACTGCTATTAATTTCGACAATGCTGCAACAACACCACCTTTTTATTCTGTTGAAAAGGATGTCAGAGATTTTTTACCCTGGTATTCCTCAATACATAGAGGGCGAGGCTATAAATCCATGTTGTCCACTGAGGTTTACGAGTCTGGCCGAGAAATAATCAAGACCTTTGTAAAGGCTGACAGTAAAAAAGATGTGGTTATCTACACAAAGAATACCACTGACTCAATAAATATGCTGGCTTTTGTACTAAGTCAGGAAAAGGATGGTAGGGACGTGGTATTATCTACCTGGATGGAACATGCTGCAAATGATTTGCCGTGGCGAGATAGATTTACTGTTGACTATGTAGATGTTGATGAGTTGGGAAGGCTTTCGCTGGATGATTTAGAAGCAAAACTGAATAAGTATAAAAAAAGAGTAAAGCTGGTAACAGTGGCAGGGGCATCAAATGTTACAGGATACATTAATGATATACATAAAATAGCAGTAATGGCACACAGGAGCGGAGCCCAAGTTCACGTTGACGGAGCACAACTAGTGCCCCATGTTTCTGTTGATATGAAGGAATTTGAAAGTGACGAGCATATTGATTATTTATCCTTTTCTGCTCACAAAATGTATGCACCCTATGGCTGCGGAGCATTAATCGGACCTAAGACTACCTTTGAAGCTTATATCCCATACTGTGTGGGGGGAAGTATTATAAAGCTTATTACTCATGAGCGTATTTGGTGGGAAGAATCACCTCAAAAAAATGAGGCAGGCTCACCAAATCTTATTGGAATAGTGGCAATGGTATCGGCAATAAAAACTTTGTCAAAGATAGGTATGAGTAATGCTTATAATTTAGAAAAGAGCCTCCATGAATATGCGTTCAACAAAATGAAAATCATATCAGATATTAAGTTTTACAGTAGTCCGGATAAACAGGAGACGATAGGTGTAATTCCCTTTAATATTGAGGGAGTACATCATTCATTAATGTCAGCTATACTGTCCTATGAAGCAGGTATTGCTGTGAGAAATGGTTATTTCTGTGCTCATCCATATTGTGAGAGCTTGCTTGGCTTATCAGCAAAGGATATGGAAGAATTAATGAGTAATCCTGCTTCTTTATTTCCCGGGATTGTAAGAGTAAGCTTTGGAATATATAATGATTCTGCTGAAATTGATAGACTGGTTTATTTTCTAAAGCAAATAGCAAATAACAAAAAGTATTATATTGATAAATATAGCAATTCCAGGGGGAGATACAACATTAAAAATGAAGTTTAAACTTAATTTTCTATATACAACAAAAACATAAATATGTTACACTAAATTGAGGCAAATTAAATGGGATAATTGAGATATCAACCTCCCCAAAATAGATACATCAGGTGATTAAATGAATTTTGGATTTGTAAGAGTTGCAGCAGCTATACCAAAACTAAAGGTTGCAAACTGTGAATATAATACAGCAGAAATAATTGAAATTGCTAAACAAGCTCAGACTCAAGGCACACAGTTTGTTGTGTTCCCTGAATTGGCTATAACATCATATACCTGCGGAGACCTTTTTTTACAGAAGACACTCCAAAATGATGCAATAAATAGCTTAAAAACAATACTTGAAGAAACAAAAGCTTTAGAAGGTATTTTAATAATTGGTATGCCATTGCTGGTAAACAGCAGATTATATAATTGTGCAATTGCTATCCAGGCAGGCAATATTCTAGGCGTAGTTCCCAAAAGCTTTATACCCAATTACAGTGAATTCTATGAGTTGAGATGGTTTTGCTCGGGAATGGATACAAAGAATGAAAATATTAATTTATTAGGACAAGCTGTACCCTTTGGAACAGATTTGCTATTTGAAGCAGAGAATATAAATGGTCTGTGTTTTGGAATAGAAATTTGCGAGGATCTTTGGACAGCAATACCACCAAGCAGTTATCAGGCTATTAATGGTGCGACACTATTATTCAATCTTTCTGCCAGTAACGAAATTGTAGGCAAGCATGAATATAGAGAAAGTATCGTAAAAATGCAGTCAGCAAAGTGTGCTGCTGCATATGTGTATACATCATCGGGAGTAAATGAATCATCTACAGACCTTGTTTTTGGAGGACATGCCTTGATTTGTGAGTATGGGTTGTTGCTTGCCCAATCTGAAAGATTTTCCTTTGATGAACAATTGGTTATTAGTGATATTGATATAGAGAGAATGGTCAGTGAAAGATTAAAAAATTCTTCGTTTACACATAGGACGGAGAACTATCAATTCCGAAAAGTTTTCTTCAGTGTGAAAGAGTTGAATAATTCCAATGTTCAGAGATATTTTGAACCACATCCATTTGTACCTTCAGACCTTAGTATTAGAAATAAACGCTGTAATGAGATATTTAACATTCAGACATCAGGACTGGGGAAGAGGCTTAAACATACAGGAATAGACAAGTGTGTTATTGGAATTTCTGGTGGATTGGATTCTACACTGGCTTTATTAGTTATTGTAAAGGCATATGATAGATTAGGAATTGATAGAAAGAATATACATGCAATAACAATGCCTGGTTTTGGTACTTCTGATAATACACTTAACAATTCCCTTGAATTGATGAGGTTAATGGATGTAACTACATACCAGATAGATATTAAAGAAGCATGTATGAAGCATTTTAATGATATTGGACATAATCCTGCCGTTTATGATGTGACTTATGAGAATGTACAAGCCAGAGAAAGAACTCAAATACTAATGGATATTGCAAATAAAATAGGTGGACTGGTTATTGGTACTGGAGACCTTTCTGAGCTTGCACTTGGCTGGTGTACCTATAACGGAGACCATATGTCTATGTATGCAGTCAATTCGGGAGTGCCAAAAACACTTGTGAAATATTTAGTTCAGTGGGCTGCAGACCATGTGTTCAAGGATGAAACTAGTAAAGTTCTTAAAAGTATTATAGATACTCCAATTAGTCCTGAATTACTGCCTACAGATGAAGCTGGTCAGATACAGCAGAAAACTGAGGATATTGTTGGACCTTATGAGTTACATGATTTCTTTTTATATCATTTTGTCAGATATGGTGCTCAGCCTTCAAAAATACTTGTTATGGCAAGGCAAGCTTTCCAAGGAAAGTATACTGATGAAATTATTGAGAAATGGCTCAGAACCTTCTTGAGAAGATTTTTTAGTCAACAGTTTAAACGCTCATGCTTGCCGGATGGGCCAAAGGTTGGTTCAATCAGTCTTTCACCTAGAGGAGACTGGAGAATGCCAAGTGATGGGGATGTAAATTCTTGGCTTAAGGACTTAAAATAGAGTTTATTTATTTAATTAAAAAGGGGTAATGGAAATGCATAAGAAATGGGTTAAATATGTTGCGATTATATTAGTAATTATATTTTTGGCTACAACACTTGGATCAGTTGGATATTCTCTGTTTGGATATTAAGATGAATTGAAGCTTAATTTATCCAGTTATAGCTGAGACTAAATTAATTTAAAAGTTTAATACTAAAAGCATACTAAATAAACAATTTAAACGTATACTATAAGGCATTAGATGATTAACAAAAATTTACAGAGTATTAATGAAATTTTCATTCATAAAATGCGTATATTTTTATATAACGAGGCAAGAAAATATTCCCCACTTCTATAAGTGGCGAAGCAATAACAATTACTTAGATATGCATTTTTTGGTATTTAGGAAACAAAGTATAAATAATATTTTTTGAATGTAGTAAAATTAGTTATTTTTACCCATTTAATAAATTTTGTTTTTATATTAAAATTAGTTTGTATTATTATGTTGTCTATATAAAGTCTATTATGGTTGAAATCTTGGAACTAAAAGCGAAATACTGCATTTTAGTGACTATTTTGAGATTTTAACTGCTGATTTTTTGAATTGGCATTTTACCTGTACGTGGAGATAGGTTTTGGTTGGGTGTCAAGAAAACAGGTGGCGTTTCATAGAAGTAGATAAGTAGTTTCCCTAGTGAAGGAAAATTAGCAAAGCCAATTTTCTTAGCTGATAGTAATTGACTTTGAGCAAGGGTGTGAATGATTTGTTAGACTCATTAGTTGAGAATTTCCAAAACATAACAAATTTTATATCGATATATATACCTATTAAGGATCCTCTTGAAATGCTGAAATCAATTGTTGATATAAGCATTGTTTCTTATATAATTTTTAAGCTGATAAAGCTTGGAAGAGAGACTAGAGCGTGGCAGCTGGTTAAAGGCATAGTTGTTATATTTATTATTGCTATGCTCAGTGATTGGCTACAGCTCAGAACCTTGGCTTTTATACTCAACAAAACTATTGAACTTGCTGGCTTTGCAGTAGTGGTATTATTTCAGCCTGAGCTTAGAAGAGGTCTGGAGCAGCTAGGAAGAAGCAGTAATATACGAGACTTCTTTAACTTTGACGTAAGTGATGAAGTTATACATACGACTTATACTATTGAGGAGATTGTCAAGGCTGCAACAGAACTCTCAAAGACAAATACAGGCGCGCTTATTGTTGTGGAGCGTGAGACAAAACTGGGTGAGATCATAAATACAGGCACAACGCTGGATTCAAGCATTAGCTCAGAATTAATAATAAATATTTTTACACCAAACACACCGCTTCACGATGGAGCATTAATAATAAGAGATAACAAACTAAAATCAGCTGCTTGCTTTTTACCTCTTACTGATAATCCTAACTTGAGTAAGGAACTTGGAACAAGGCATAGAGCTGCTTTGGGAATCACAGAAGTGTCGGATTGTATTTCTGTGGTAGTGTCTGAGGAAACTGGTAAAATATCTTATGCACTAAATGGCGGTTTGTCAAGAAATCTTACACCTGATACCTTGAGAAAAGCGTTAAATAAAAATTTGCTGGAGAAGAAGACAGTAAATAAGAAGTTATCTCTATGGAAGGGGAAATCAAAGTGAAAGAATATTTGAAAAAGGATTTAACATACAAAATACTTTCAATAGTCTTTGCAGTATTGCTTTGGTTTACTATTAATCCAGTTAAGACAGGCCATTATATTGTTCCTATTAACATTATTAATGAGGAAAGCTTGAAAGCAAATGGATTGGTATTAAACAGCAATTCTTTTGCAAAGTATGCCACCGTTACAGTGCTTGAAAGGGTGGATGTGTTAGATGCTATTAAGGATTATGATTTTGAAGTTACGCTTGATTTATCAAAAGTAAAAACCGTAGAAGATAAGGTTATAGAGTTAAATCCTCCAATCTATATGGGAAGAGAAAATATAAGCAATAATAGTATTGATATAAAGCCTAAATTTGTGGAACTGGATTTGGGAAAGATAGAAGAAAATCCTTTTGTTGTTCAAGTTGAAACAAGTGGAGAAGTGGCAAGCGGATATGAAATTATATCTAAGGTAGCAAAACCAGACACAGTTAAGATTGAAGCCTTAGATTCTGTTATTGCTAATGTGGGTTCAGTAAAAACATATATAGATGTTTCGGGATTAAATAGAGATTTGGAAATTCAGAAGAAATGCAAGGTATTTAACAAAAGTGGCGAAGAAATGCCTGAATTAAGCAAAGGTCTTAATGTGACTGTCAATATTGAAGTGGGAAAAAGAGTTCCAGTAATTCCAATAACAGAAGGTAAGCCCGACAAGGATTATGTGGAGGGAGCAAGTAAAGTAAAACCTGAAAGTGTATTATTAACTGAAATTGATGGAAAAGCTGATACTTTGTCTCAAATTAATGACGTGTCAACAGTTCCAGTTAGTTTAGAAAATGCAACTCAAACCTTTACCAAGCAGGTTCTATTGCAGTTGCCTGAAGGAGTAAAGCTAGTCAGCTCTTCACGTGAGGTAAGCGTTGAGGTTGAAATAATACCGTTAATTGAGCGCTCTTTTATAGTTATACCTAGAAATATTACTATAATTGGAAAACCTACAGAAGTGAATTATAATTATGAGATAACAGAGCCAGTTGCTATTAAGTTAAAAGGTAAGGCTGATGATTTGAGCAAAGTAAAGGTCACAGATTTAATACCAAGTATTGACGTAGAAAAATTAGATGAGGGAATACACAATATCTCACTATCAGTAATATTACCTAGTGGTGTTACTCAGGTAGAAGATGTATTGGTTTCTGTTAATATAACAAAGGCGGAGTAAATGAAACTTCTAGTATCAAATATAATTTTAGGTCTGGATGATGGACAAAAAGAGTTAAAAATTTTAGCTGCAAAAAAGCTAAAGATTAAACAACAAAACATAAAAAATATAAAAATAGTAAAACAATCAGTGGATGCCAGAAAAAAGCCTGGCATTCGTCTTGTTTATTCAATTTCCTGTGAAGTGTTAGATGGCATTAGCATACCTAATAGTTCTGATATTAGAATTCTAGAACAGGTTCAAGAAGAAGTGTTAACACCAGGCAGTAGAGAGATTGACGGCAGACCGTTAGTAATTGGAACTGGTCCGTCAGGGATTTTTTGCGGACTGATTTTGGCTCAGAATGGATATAGACCTGTTATAATTGAGCGTGGCGGAAATGTAGAAGAGCGTACAAAAAAGGTGGAACACTATTGGAAGTGTGGGGAACTGGATACCGACACCAATGTTCAGTTTGGTGAGGGTGGAGCAGGAACCTTTTCTGATGGCAAGCTTACTACCAGAATAAATGATTCCAGGTGTGATAAGGTCTTGCTTGAATACCACAAATTTGGTGCGCCTGATGAAATATTGTACAAGGCAAAACCTCATATTGGAACAGATATACTAAAAAATGTTGTTGTCAATATGAGAAGAGAAATTGAAAGGCTTGGAGGTACTGTTTTATTTAATACCAAAGCAATTGATATAAATATTCGTGATGGAAAGGTATGCGGAGTTTTAACAGATACCCATTCAAATATAGATACAAACGTAGTAGTTATGGCAATTGGTCATAGTGCCAGAGATACTTTTGAAATGCTTTATAATAAAGGTGTACCCTTTGAACAAAAGCCTTTTTCCATCGGTGTAAGAATTGAACATCCGCAAAGCATTATAAATACTGCTCAGTACGGAGCAGCAAGCGGGCATCCATCTCTTGGGGCAGCAGATTATCAGCTTTTTCACAAGCAAAAGGAGCGTACTGCCTATTCCTTTTGTATGTGTCCTGGTGGTTTGGTTGTAGCATCGGCATCTGAGAAAAACTCAATAGTTACAAATGGCATGAGCGAATATAAGAGAGACAGAGAAAATGCTAACAGTGCACTTGTGGTTTCAGTAGGGCCATCTGATTTCGCTACTTCTCATCCTTTAGGAGGAATTGAGTTTCAAAGAAAATGGGAAGCATTAGCCTATCAGTGTGGCGGAAATAATGGAAGTGCTCCTATTCAAAGACTTGAGGACTTTATTGACAATAGGGTTGGGAAGATTGGGAGTGTAAAACCAAGTTATACAGGGAAATCACAATGTACAGATATTAATGAATGTCTGCCTCATTATGTTACAAGCTGCATGAAGGAATCAATTGGATATTTTGATAAAAAGCTAAAAGGCTTTGGAATGGGGGATGCCCTTTTGACAGGTGTAGAAACAAGAACCTCTTCACCTGTTAGAATTCCACGAAATGAGGTTTTTGAATGTGTAGGTGTAGCTGGACTTTATCCAGCTGGAGAGGGAGCCGGATACGCAGGAGGTATAGTAAGTGCTGCAGTTGACGGAATAAAAATAGCTCAGCAGATTATAAAGACGTTTGCTGTACCAGCTTGAAAAATAAATTTGTGCGAACATGGTACATTTTCAAGCTCCAAAAACCAAGTGGTTTTTGCAAATAAGTGTACCTCCACGATGCTTTTTATTATTTTATTTGCCCAAATGGGGCGTGGAGGGTTAGCAGCTTGAAAAATGCGAAGTTTACATTTCGTGCATTCATCGTTATCTAAAGAGTAAATGCTGCATTAACAGTGTTTTTTTGCAGAAAGTTAATTATTTTATAGGACAAAAAATATAAATAATATATGAAATATATACGTGGAGGGTTATAATGAGTAGATTATTTGGAACTGATGGTGTTAGAGGGGTTGCAAACCTGGAGCTTACTCCGCAGCTTGCATACAAGCTGGGTCAGGCAGGTGCATATGTACTTACAGGTGAAACAAAACATACACCTAAGATATTGGTAGGAATGGATACAAGAATATCAGGAGATATGCTTGAGGCTGCACTTGTATCAGGAATTTGTTCAGTTGGTGCAAGAGCAATTAGTTTGGGTGTTATTCCAACACCTGCAATTGCATATCTTACCAGATTGTATGATGCAGATGCTGGTGTGGTTATTTCAGCATCACACAATTCTTTTGAATTCAACGGTATTAAGTTTTTTAATACAAATGGATATAAATTGCCGGATGCAATAGAAGACAAGATTGAAGATATTATATCAAATGGTGGAGAAGAGCTTCCAAAGCCAACAGGCCATAATGTAGGCTTTAAGGAATATAAGGAATCTGCTGTTGAGGATTACGTTACCTTTGCAAAGAGTACTATTTCCGGTGATTTAGAAGGAGTAAAGGTAGCTATTGACTGTGCAAATGGAGCTTCATTTCAGACTGCGCCAATGGCACTATATGATTTAAAAGCAGAAGTAAGTGTAATCAATAATGAACCTGATGGAACAAATATAAATAGTAAATGTGGCTCAACACATATGCAGCAGCTTCAAGCCTTTGTAAAGGAAACTAATTCAGATGTTGGTCTTGCTTTTGATGGAGACGCAGACAGGGTGCTTGCAGTCGATGAAAATGGAAATATTGTTGATGGTGATCAGATATTGGCCATAATAGGCTTACACTTAAAGACTAAAGGAATGCTACCTCATAACACAATAGTTGCTACAGTAATGAGTAATATGGGGCTTGATATAATGGCAAAGAATAATGGGTTGAATATTGAGAAGACAAAGGTTGGGGATAGATACGTTCTTGAAGAAATGCTGAATAAAGGCTATATGCTAGGTGGAGAGCAGTCTGGTCACGTAATTTTCCTGGAGCATAATACTACAGGTGATGGACTTGTAACAGCTATTCAACTATTAAAGGTGTTAAAAGATTCAGGAAAGAAGCTATCTGACCTTGCAAGTGTTGTACAGGTATTACCTCAAGTACTTATAAATGCTAAGGTAGCTAATGAAAAGAAAAATAACTATCTTGACGATGAAGTAATAAAGAAAATGTGCAAGGAGCTTGAAGATGAGTTTAATGGTGAGGGTAGAGTACTCATAAGACCTTCAGGTACAGAGCCGTTAGTTAGAGTAATGATAGAAGGTAAGGACAAGGAAGTAATAACAAGGCGTGCAAAAGAGCTGGTTAGGGTTATTGAGGGTAGACTGGCGTAAGGGTTTGCATTAAAAAATTTACTATGTTTTATTTTTAGGCAATATCAATTTGGAAAGAATAGATAAGAAATTGATGTCAAGGGTAAAATGGACGGGATAAGGACCGCTCGCCCTTGACATTGTGAATTTAATGATCATTACAATATCATGGATTTGCATGTTATTAAATATGGTTATTATGTAGCTACTAAATGAAGATTATTTACTCAACATTCACACATAATTCACCCTCCATGATTCATAGTGTGCGCTAACAAGAGTACAGAGGTACACCAACTAATTCATACAATTATTTCTATCCAAAGTTTATATTGATAAATATGAACACCTACGATTTTCAACGCGAAGGTGTAGTGCTATATTTTGTATTGACAATGGCTGAATAGCAACTAACTTGCAATATATGGGCTGAATATGCGATATTATTTTGTTGACAAATCCGTCATATTTACGTATTATAAAGTGGATAGAAAAAATTATTTAGACATAGATTTATTGTAAGGGGGTGGAACAAAACAGGGTTAATAAATAAAAACTAAAGCGCCTGGACAGATAGTTTATCTGTTGACGAGGAGAAGGAAGCAACACATACCTTTGTGTTGTATCGAAATATTCGGCGGATACCTTCCGGTTGTTACAATCGTCAGAAACGAAGCAAAAATTGCAGGCAACTGCAAAACAAACTAGTTTCACGTAACTAATCCTGTAGCATATCTTTTTTATCAAATTTAATTCAACAATCTCAGATAAAAGCATTAAAAAACAGCTTGTATTTTTGCTGCCAAAGTGCTTTGTTATTCTTATTTTTAGCTTCAATTTGATGTAAAGCTTTACACTTTAAGCCAAGTACTCAGTGTATAATTTTTTAATGAATATACGTAGCTGTATTATTGTATTAATTCAGTAAAAGGATATATTTAGTGAACTTATACTAATTTGTTAATAAAATGTGGAATTGCATTTTATATATTTGCATATGCAGTGTTAGTGTCATGCCTGTAATTGTTTAATACTATCAGCCGCTGTTTATGCAATTCACCTCGGGTAAGCGGTATTATAAAATATGTCATTTCTATATTTTAAACGTGAAATAGTATTATAATGACTGAGTTAAGAGCATAAATTTTTCTGGGATGGTTGTAACTACAGTTTATAATTATACAAGGGAATTTTAGTTAATTTTTTTATCAAGCTTATTACAGTTAGTAATTAACTAATTTTTTATACTGCTCTAAAATGTAGCAAGCATACACACTTAGTTGTTTATAAAATCAATTGAGGTTGAAAACTTCGCCTTCCAGGCGAATATTTGCTTTCTAGCATTTATTTGAAGGTTTCAACGTTTTGGTTTTAGGGTTTGTACTTCAGAAGGCTTTAGCCTCAAACCCAAACTATCGGCTTTCAGGCGATAGTAATTGACTTATAAAATACTGATTGGCAGCAAGGAATAGTCAATTTATTATTGCATAAAAATTTTAGACATGGGTTAGCTGTTCAAAAGGTATAGCAGCTCTAAGGTTTTCATTTTAATGTGTTAAAGTGTTATGTAAGCTTTAATAATGCTGAAAAAACATGTAGCATTATTAAAAAAGTATAGATGAGTTGAAAAACTATAAATCATTTGTTTAAGTATTTTGAATTAATATAAAATTATTAATCATTTAAGGAGAATAAATATGTGCGGAATAGTTGGATATATAGGAAATAGAAAAGCAATACCTGTACTTTTAAGTGGTTTATCAAAGCTGGAATATAGAGGCTATGATTCAGCAGGAGTAGCAATAAATGAAGCTGGAAAGCTGAGAGTTGAGAAATGTAAGGGCAGATTATCATTTTTAGAGGAACGACTAAAAACAGAAAATTTAGATGGAGGCATGGGAATCGGTCACACCAGATGGGCTACACATGGTGAGCCTAATGATATCAATTCTCATCCTCACATAAGCCAATCAGGTGAGATAGCTGTTGTTCATAATGGAATAATAGAAAATTACATTCAATTAAAGGAATTTCTTGTGGAACGCGGATATAATTTTAAATCAGATACAGATACAGAAGTTGTTGCCCATTTGGTTGAATATTACTATAAGGGTGATCTTCTAGATGCTGTTATGAAGGTAATTGATGAAATAGAAGGTTCCTATGCACTGGGTGTTTTGTCCAAGGATGACGAGGATATGTTTGTATGTGCCAGAAAGGACAGTCCGTTGGTTATAGGCTTAGGCGAAGGTGAAAACTTTATTGCATCTGATATACCTGCAATTCTGGAATATACTAGAGACATCTATATTCTAGAGGACAAAGAAGTAGCTGTAATGACCAAAGACAGCGTTAAGGTGTTTAATAGTCTTGGTGCTCCAGTTAAAAAAGAGGTGTTCAAAGTAAATTGGGATGTGGAAGCAGCTGAAAAAGGCGGCTTTGAGCATTTTATGATGAAGGAAATGTATGAGGAGCCAAAGGTTATAAAAGACACGTTCAATCCTAGAGTAAAAAGTGGAGAGCTGGTGCTTGATAATATTAGCATCACTAAAGAAGACCTTGACAAGCTGCAAAAAATATATATTGTGGCTTGCGGAACGGCTTATCATGCAGGTGTCGTAGGAAAATATATAATTGAAAAGCTTTGCAAGATTCCTGTTGAAGTGGATGTTGCATCAGAATTCAGATATCGTGATCCATTAATTACTGACAAGGATTTGACTATAATTATAAGCCAATCAGGTGAAACACTAGACACTTTGTTTGCTCTGAGAGAGGCAAAAAAGAAAGGCTCAAGAATACTTTCAATAGTTAATGTTGTTGGAAGTTCAATTGCGCGTAGTTCTGATGATGTGCTTTACACTTGGGCGGGTCCTGAAATAGCAGTTGCCTCTACAAAGGCGTACAACACTCAGTTGACAGCTTTATACTTGGTAGCATTGGATTTTGCACTAAAAAAAGGAACTATCAGCAAGGAAGAGGCAGATGATATTATAGCTTCACTGAATCAAATTCCAACTGGAATTGAAGAAATATTGAAGGACAAGGAAAACATACAGAAATTTGCTCATAGTCATTATAATGCAAAAAGTATTTTCTTTATTGGCAGAAGCCTTGATTATGCACTTTCAATGGAAGGATCACTTAAACTAAAGGAGATTTCTTACATTCACTCGGAGGCGTATGCAGGCGGAGAGCTTAAACACGGAACAATAGCACTTATTGAAAAAGGCACTTTGGTAGTTTGCCCAATGACTCAAGATGCTCTGTTTGACAAAATGGTCAGCAACATTAGAGAGGTTAAAGCAAGAGGCGCAGTAGTGCTGGCAATAACCCAACAAAGACACAAGGAAGAGCTTGAAAAAACAGCTGACATGGTATTAACAATACCTGATGTGGATTCACTGATAGCCCCAATCTCAGCAGTAACACCTTTACAGCTTTTTGCTTACTACATGGCACTGGAAAAGGGCTGTGATGTGGATAAACCAAGGAATTTGGCGAAGAGTGTAACGGTGGAGTAGGGGATGGTTGGCTGCATCACTGTGTTGTAGTCTTATAAAACAGATTGGAATTTTTGAAAACAGAATGGAAAATTAAAATTCAGATTGGAATATTTAAATACAGTTTGTATAAAATCATCCTTTTTATGGTATACTTAGCCATAGAGAGGATGATTTTTCTATGGCTAAAAGGAAACGTGAGAGCAGACATGATCTTTATGCAACATGGTGTAAACAGATAAAAAACTCCTTCAACGAATAATAAAGTTCTTCAAGTGAAAATAAAGTTCTTCAACGGGCAGGGAAAATCGGACGCAGAATCCGAAAAACCCCCTGCCTTTTTTTGAAAAAATCCGAGCAGAATAGGGAATAGAAAAAGGAGCATGGGATAAGGAAAAAGGGTAAAATGAATGAGGATTAAAAGCCTGAATCTCCAACAACCCCAATGCTTTTAAAAAACAGGGAGAAAAAAGATTGAGATAAAAGCCTGAAAAAACCTTATCCTTGCCCCTTAACCCCGATGCCATCCTCGCCCCCAAAATTGAAGCACTTTATTCTGTGACAAATAATGGGAGATTCCAGATTGAAGAAAAAATGGAACAAAATCTGTTGAAGAACTTTTTTACATGAGAAAAAATGGGAGTAGGAAAATCAAGGGTTTGGGGCATTGGGTGTTGAAGGACTTTTTTTTGTGTAAACACATGGATAAAAGAAGGCTATGGACAAGGTGTAGGAAAAGAATATAAACCTTGGCTGACAAATCAAGATGTTCCGTCAAAAGGGAGAGCTACGAGGCTGCATGGAATAAAAATAGACAGGCAACATGATGTTTTTTCTGATAAAGAGAAAAAGTATCTGTACATTCTTGAATTTGCTGATTGCGTTAAGGATATTCGTGAACAATACCCTCTCTTTACTCTTGAGCAGACAATGGCTATTGCAGATGAACTTGGAATTGAACATCCGAAAGATCCCTTTACCGGTGAAAACATAATAATGACTACGGATTTTCTTATTACAATTGAGAAAAATGGTCAGATTCTGCAATTAGCCCGTACTCTGAAGAGTCCAGAAGAACTTGATGAGTATAGACAGATTGAAAAATTTGAGATAGAAAGACGATACTGGCATATAAAAAGGATTGATTGGGGGATTGTAACTGATAATGAAATTGATGATACATTTGCCTCTAATATAGGCAATGTGAGGTCTTTTTGGAAACTCGAAGACATCAGTTACTTTGAGAATTTATCATCCGGACATATTAAAAAGCTTATAAATACATTCAAAACTATGCTTATAGGACAGGAAATTAACGTAAGAGAAGTTGCCAATGATTTTGATGACAGGATGATGCTGATACCAGGAACTTCAATTTCACTGTTTAAACATCTGATAATAACAAAGCAGATTGAAATAGATATGTTTAAAAAGCTTAATATAGATTCACCTATGGATATTCTTCCAAAGGCTGTTGATGCTAATATGCGAGGAGTTGAGAGTGTATGAGTGATGTTCATGTTAATATGGTATTGCAACAAACTTATTCAAATGATAATAATAATCAAAAACTGATAAGAATTATTTGGCTAAACGAAGATAATACTTACTGTTACTATGTTAACCTTGAAGGTGAATGTCCTCTGCCTAAAGGTAAGATTGTAAGTAAGCTTATAGCAGAGATTGAAAGTGGTGATTTTACTGAAATATCTGACCCATTTGCTATAGTTGTTGATGAAAATGATATACCACAGAAATATAAGCAAATAAGAGATGCAAATTGGGAGATTGTTGATTTCCTATGGAATACACAGAATAAAGATATTTTGTTCAAAGATAAGAGAATGAAGTGCATAAAAGAGGCTGCTGATAAATTCGATACATACGAAAAGAAAATAATCAGGATAATATCAAGATTTTGGCAAAGAGGTATGAACAAAAATGCATTATTACTCGATTATTCTAACACAGCGGCTAAAGGTCAAGAAAAAGGTGAAAACGGAATTAAAAGAGGAAGACCGAAAAAGCCTTCATATTTTGGAGAAGTACCGGAAGGGGTTAATGTTACTGAAGAAATAAAATCACAGATAAGAATATCAGTTGATCTTTTTTACAGAAAGAAACAGAAAAAATCGGTTATAGAGACGTATAGAGCAATGCTTGAGAGATTCTTTTCAGATAAATATTTCAGAAATGGAAAAGAAGAAATTGTTATTTGGAGTAAGGATAGGTTTCCTACTTTTAATCAGTTCTATTATTGGTTCAGAAAAGAACAGGACTTCAAAAAAGACTATACATCCAGAAATAGTGAACGTGAATTTTTGCTGAAATATCGTGAATTGCTTGGAAATTCAACAATGGAGACATTTGGCCCCGGTTCACGTTACCAAATAGATGCAACTCCTGCAGATGTATATCTGATTAGTGTAATTAATCCTGATAAAATTATTGGAAGACCGATTGTATATGCGGTTATAGACGTTTATTCTAGACTAGTAGTAGGTATTTATGTGGGACTTGAAGGTCCGTCATGGCTCGGTGCTATGATGGCTCTGGATAATGTGGTTGAAGATAAAGTGGAGTTCTGTAAGGCTTATGGTATAGAAATAACAGAAGATGACTGGCCGCAAAGCTATCTACCAGAAACTATTATTGCCGACAGAGGAGAATTTGAAGGTTACAATGTCGAAAATCTTATAAATAATCTCAATGTAAAGATTGAAAATACAGCTCCATATAGGGGTGATTTGAAAGGCATTGTTGAAAGATACTTCAGGACAACAAATGAGAAAATCAAACACACTACGCCTGGAGCTATTCAAAAAGAATACAGAGTAAGGGGTGATGCTGATTATAGATTACGTGCTACCTTGAATCTGAAAGAATTTACAGCAATAATTATTTATCAGGTAATAAGACATAATAAAAAGGTTTTGGATAAATACCCTAGAGAAAGAGGTTTGCTTGCAGATGAGATACCTGCAATACCTGTTGAAATATGGAAATGGGGTTTAAAAAATAGACCATGTGGCTTTATTAAGCGAGAAAGGGATATTATCAGGCTGAATATTCTCCCAAAAGCAAAGGCATCCATTTCACGAGAAGGAATTAAGTATAAAAGAATGTTTTATAGTTGTGAGAAAGCAATGGAGGAACAATGGTTTATTAATCCGGAGAAGAAATCCGTTGATTTTGTTTATGATCCAAGGAATATGAATAATATTTATATTCCTTATAACAGGGGTAAAAATTATTATAAGTGCTTTTTGCTTGAAAAAAGCTATATGTATAAAGATTTAAACTTTGAAGAAGTTGTGTTTCAACAGGAACTTGAGTACGAACAGTCCGAGGAGCAAAAGGTTAAACAACTGCAAAATGACATTGAATTGGAGCAGAATATAAAAAATATTATAAGTAATGCTGAGAAAAGGCAGAAGAATCAGTCTCACAGTTCTAAAAGTAGCAGGATTAAGGGAATTAAAGAAAATCGTCTGGTTGAAAAAGATGAGAACAGAAAATCTGAATACTTTGCTCTGGGAGAGTCTGCCGATAATAAGGAAGCTTCGGAAGTTATTTCTTTTAGTGTGCCAGATGAAGCAGTTAAGAAGGATGTACAAAAAGAGAGTAAAACCAGTAAACTTGAATTACTGAAAAAGATAAGGGATGAAAAACTTGGAAAATAATACAAACATATTTGGCAGTCATTCTTTGCTTAAAGGAAGAGTTGTTTTTGAACCTGAATATAAAGCTCAGGAATTACGAGAATATGAAAATAACCCGTTTATTGAGGCTCTTCCTGAGTTGTTTGAGGTTGATGAGGTTGCAAGACAGTTTACGATATATCCGCATGTTGATGATAATGAAAGAAAGAAAAGAACTGTTGCAAGGCATCATATGATTAAGCGGCTTAAGAATTTTGTTCAGCCGTTGGATATACATTTTGAAATTGAAAGAAAGCTGTCTACTATAATCAGACAAGGCTATCTGGCAAGGAATCCATTTTCATACGAATTTTTTCAACGACTTCAGCATCTGAACAAGGTGAAGGAAGAAGTATCAGATAAACAGGTTGAGAAGCTGGATGAACTTAACCAGACTTTACGTTCAACTGCTGCCAGTTTCAGTATTGTAGGAATTAGTGGAATCGGTAAGACAACAGCTATTGAAAGATTATTGCTGATGTATGACCAGGTGATTATTCACAGTGAATATTGCGGAAAACCACTTACAAGAACGCAAATAGTTTGGCTTAAAATTGATTGTCCGTATGATGGGTCATTAAAAACTTTATGTAAATCTTTTTTTAAATCAGTAGATGACGTTTTAGGAACTACAAGATATTTTGAAAAGTATGGTAACAATAGAAACTCTACAGCTACCATGATGATACATATGACCTATGTAGCAACAGTTCATGCAATTGGAGTTCTTGTCATAGATGAAATGCAGCATCTATTGACTTCTAAGAATAATTCGGACGAAATGCTGAATTTCTTTGTAACTCTTGTTAATATAATTGGTGTGCCTACAATACTGATAGGTACATTTAAGGCATTAAAGGTTCTTCAAAAGGATTTCAGACAAGCAAGAAGAGCCAGCAGTGAAGGTAGTATAGTATGGGACAGAATGATTAAAGATGAGGAATGGGATTTCTTTATAGAAACCATGTGGCAATTTCAATGGTTGGATAGTTTCTCGGAAATAACTGATAAAATAAATGATGCAATTTATGACGAGTCTCAGGGCATAACGGCTATTGCAGTAATACTTTTTATTTTGGCACAAGAAACTGCTCTTGAAACTGGAAATAGCATAAATGAAAAGCTTGTAAGAGATGTAGCCAAAAAAGAGCTTAAGATGATTCAGAAAATGATTAATGCACTCAGAAATAATGATATAGATGAAATTATTAAATATGATGATATATCAATCAGCCTGGATGATATACTCGGAAAAACAAAGCAGAAAACCGATTTGAGAGGTAGAATTCAGAATTTAGCCAAGCAGCAGCAAACAATAAGGGATTCTCAGACCAATGATTTAAGGGAAACTGTATTAAGTGATTTGCGGAGTATGAAAATATTTGATGTTTTAAAATATGAAGATTTATATAATGTTGTTGAAACTGCAATTAAAAACATAGGAATTGACTCGGGATTAACTCCTGTTGAACAAGAAGCATTAAAAATATTGATGGAAAAATTAAATGATATTGAATTAAGAAAAAAACGTCGAATTGAAAATATGAGTAAAGCAGAAAAATTGAGCTCTGATGACTTAAGATTGATTTTTAAACAGGCTGGTAAGGATAAGAGGCATGTTTATGAGGTGTTGAAGGAAAAGCAGGTAATAAAGAATCCGATAGAGGAGCTTTGGGCTAAATAAAAATGCCGATATGTAATTATTTTCTATTGATAAACCGTTGTAAAATTAGTATACTTCTATTAATAAAGATGAGAGGAGGAGTGAGTCATGAGTAAATGGCTAAATGCATTAAGAAGTTTATCTTTGCCTAAAAAGGTAAGGTTAAAACTGATTTTTGAATTTGAAGTGATTTCTAGTTCAAAGGCATAAATTGCCTATAAGTGTAGAGCTATTGCAAAATTCTCTGCACTTATAGGAAGCATTAGTCATTAATAATATAAATTTATACGCTCATGACTCTAACCTCATAAAAAAGAACAAACGGCAAATGTAGCTATATCACTGCATTTGCCGTTTGCTATTTCTTAGATAAAAACTATTCTGAAATCACATAATGTTTAAAAAGTTACGGGTTGCGTATCAAAAGTTTCTGAATTCCTAATTATTTTAATATAAATATAATTGTGCAGAAGAATTAACTTGTGTTAGTTAATTATATATCTCTTGTCAATAAGCTAATAGCTTTTTTTTGCCGTTCTTCCAATATGTCTACATTCCATTGCTCAACATTAAGAATTTCAATACTTCGAGGGTAATCTGTTATTCTATTAGAGAAATATTTTTTTTTCTTTTCACTAAACTCAAGGTTACTAGCAGACGAATTTTTACCTCTACTTAGTAAAACAAGATTTGCAATCTTATTAATCCATTTTTTATGATTATCATCATCAAAGTTTTTTTTCCATTCGCTATCGCTTAAAGGATGTTGTGGTAAAACATGTTCAATACTCTTTGCTTTATACTTTTTCTCAACATCATGTTCTGTTGTTAATAATTCTAATCTTAATAACATGTATTTACAGTATCCTTTATTATACAAATCTTCAGTTGCAGACTTTTTAATTATATCAATGTCATAGTTTAGTTTTTCGGATTTTAATAGAATTTCAGAGTTTTTTGTATTAGCAATTTCTTTTAATATATCACCATAAATACTTGTTCTATCGTCTTTCCTCATACCTTGAACCCAACCTTCAAGATATTTCATTTCTATTTTCTTTATAAAATTAAAAATATTCTCTATGCCATATTTATAAGCATAGGAAAGAATTGGTGCTTTCCATTCACTTGCAGAAAACTGATCGTTCATTATATATAAAAGACCGATAGCTTTATTCTTATCATCTATATCATCAAAAAATGTAAAATCCTCAAAAATATCATTATATAGTTTACAATATTTACAAACCGTATCTATAAAATCTTCCCCTTTTTTCAATAACCCTTTCTTAAAGATTCGTTCTTCATATTCATTAAGCAGATCGCTATGAAGTTTGTCAGTCAAAATTATAAACCTAATTAAGTACATTACATTTTCAAATATGTTCTCACCTAGGGTTTTTTCCCAATCTTCCCATTTCTGCGCTATAGAATTTCTAATACTTTCGGATTTTATTATATCAGGCGCAATATTTTTAGCTTTGAGTATATCTATTCTTCGTAACTGTTTTCCCCTATCATTAACTATAGTAAACAATTTAAAAGCATCATCAAATGTGGTTGTAGATAAAAAGATCATCATACACTTTTGACTTAAAAACATAGCAAGTTTTTCTAGTTCAGGCTGAGAGAAGGTACTTAGCTTTTCTCTAAAAACACCTATAGCTCTAATATATCTCCATTGAGGCTCAGGCAACGAGGTTTCATCCAATTTTTTTTCGGTTCCTTCAGCTTTAACAACTAGTTTGTTGAATATTTCTCTATCTTTAACTTCTATTCTTACCCTTTCAGGAATTCCATCTAACTTATTACCTTTCTGTACAATTTTTTCCTGTATTGAACTTTTTAAGTCAATATTATCAATTATATCTCTTAGACATGCAAAAAGGATCATTAAAGTTGTTAATCTTTGCTGCCCATCAACAACATCAAAGATTCCATCCTTTTTATGTAAAACTAATGTTCCTAAAAAGTACTCTTGTTCCTTCTCGGCTTCTATTAGGTCATCAATTAAATCAATAAAATTATCTTCTTCCCATGAAAATGGTCTCTGATATTCAGGAATTCTATAAAAAAAATCTCTATTAAATAATTCTTTAACTTCGATTTTCTTACCATCTAAATTATTCACTTTACCACCTCAATAATTATTCCATATAAATATGGTTTATAAATTATATTACTGTAATATAATAACATATTTAGTCATACATAGCATTAAAATATTGTAATAATTATAGAAAATTAATATAAAAATTAAGTGCTAAGGTAATATTGGGGGTTTAGCTACTTCTCTCTATAGTAAACTTCTGATATTTCATTTCATAAATCATCAATCAGATTTTAGGGAAAAATACTAATATAACTGCCTTAATTAGGAGATGTTTTTAATGCTATCCTTTTTCCCTGATCCATACGAAGATGAGCTTTTATATAGTACCATAGCTCGGTATCATTATTACTACGGAAATGTAGATTTTAAGGATACACTTAAAGAAATATTCGGTTCAAATAATGTGATTCCAACAATAGCATTTCCAACTAAACTAGAATACCTTTCAAGCCAATTTCCTAACAATAAATGGTATAATTCTGACTATCTTATTCAGAACCATACTCTATATCCGTACTATTCACCATTCTTACCAGTTCAAAGGCAAGAAAAGATTATAAATGAAATGAAAAGCGGTGATGGCAAAGGTATATATGCACAAATTGGAATTACTGCTGGAAGCGTTTGCAGAAAGAATGGCTTATACTACTGCCCTTTATGTGTTGCTGAAGATAAAGAAAAGTACGGCGAACCATATTTTCACAGAGTTCATCAACTACAAGGTATAGAGGTATGTCCTGAACATAACTGCATGCTTAAACCCTACCCTGTTTCTCAAAAAAATGAAATCAGGTTGGCTTTTATAATGCTTGAATATAAAAATACAAATCTGAGTTTTGAATGTATTCCTGATGATAAAGAAGCTGAGTTATACAAGATGGTTTCTTCTTCAGCATCTTATTTAACAAATAATGATCTAAAAAGTTATAATCAGCAATCTGTTTATGAAAAATATCGAATATTATTGAAAAATAAAGGATTTATAACTTATAATGGAAGTATTAAACAGAAACAACTGTATGAAGAATTTCTTGATTTTTACGGAGAAAAATTTTTACACAATATTAATTCAGAAGTTACATTTGAAGATTCATATAACTGGCTAAGCATGATTACTCAGAAGCCTGGAAGGGTCATTCATCCAGTGAGACATATTATTTTTATAAACTTTCTTACCCAAAGTATAAAAGACTTTTTTGAGAAAAAATATGAGGTATCTAATCCATTTGGTGAAGACCCATGGCCGTGTCTTAATCCCGTATCAGACCATTTTGGAAAGAATGTAGTTAATGATTGCATAATAACGCCAGATTTTAAAACTCGAAAGCCCATAGGAACATTTTCATGCAACTGTGGATTTATTTATTCAAGAAAAGGACCAGATAAACTTACGAATGACAGATATAGGGTCGGAAGGATTAAACAATATGGATATATATGGGAGAAAAGACTTATGGAATTGCTTCTTGAAGACAAATACAACATAAGACAGCTTGGAAACAAAATGGATTGCGAATCAAAAACTATTTTACGGTACTCACGTAAATTAGGAATGGATAGCTTGCTGAAATCAAATGCCCTACTGGAAGAAGATTCAAAAGAAGCAATAGTAGTTAATAGTATTAAAACAGGTGAGAAGTATAAAGCAGATATTCTAGAATATATAAGGAATAATCCGGATAAAAACCGAAAAGAAATCCGGAACAATTTTAAAAAGCAATATGCTTGGCTTTATAGAAATGACAAAGAATGGATTGAGATATATTTTCCAGATAAAATACCTGCCGGAGAAAGAAATAATGGATTTACTAGCCGCGTAAACTGGAATCAAAGAGATCTTGAATTATTAAAAGAAATAGAAATTGAATACAAAAAACTGATTACTCAGAATAAGCCGATTAGGATAACAAAATCACTGCTTGGAAAAAGAACTGGTAAATCAGCTACTTTAGAAATTAATTTGGATAAATTGCCTATAACTAAAGCTTATATAGATGGAATAATTGAATCTGTGGAAGATTTTCAGATAAGGCGGGTTCGTAAAATCTGTGAGCAATTATACGAAACAAAAGGTTCTTTGAAAAAATGGGAAGTAGTTAAAAAAGCAGGGTTACGATTAGGTTACTCAAATAAAGTTGATGAAGCAATGAACGATTTTATAAATATAATAAGTGAGGTTAAAAATGAAGGAGAAAAGGGTTAAAAAGTCGGTATCTCTCAAAGCCTGGCCTTTTGGAAAGGATGATATTGCAAAATTATATTGGATAGACCATCCATACAGGGATTCTGAGAACAATTGGAAGATTACTTTATACTTAAAAAAACTACCTGAAAATGAAATTAAAAGATGCGATGTGGATTGGGGTACTCTAACAATCTTGAGGATTGGACGCCTTTACAAGGCAGGTAAACTCTTATTCAATGAGGAACAAATAGAAGCTCAATACCAGAAGTATATTAACAGAAATGAGGGCGTTTTTCATTTTGATAGTCAGTTTGAATGTAAAATAAGCAAATATGAGATTACTACATCTGATGGTGAAAAGCATTCTGTGGCTATGAATGCATTTTATTTTGATACAGGTAATATGTCATTTCATATTCCGGTTATTGAGATTCTACGCTCAGTACTTACTAAAAACAGAAAGCTGCTTTATGCAATTCTTCAGCCCAACTCTCTGGATTACTATTTTCTTTTGGAAAAAGATATAAGATACCAAGGAAAAATAATAATCAATTTTTCAAAAGACTACCCTGCTGATTTGCTTACGGAGAAGCACATTAAGCACCTTATATGGCTATGCACTAATGAAAATGCACGTAAAGCGTGGCATGAAGTGTACAAAAGTCTCATTAAAGATCATGCCGAAGGAATTGTTTTTCCTTTTCCATTTGTTAATAATTATAAAATAACTGCCCGCTACCGCCAGTCTGGTAATATAATCAGAATTGAAGAAATACTGAGTGTAAAAGGTGAAAAGGTTGGCTTTAGAAAAATAGAAGTTAATTCTCCCCATTTACATAGCGTATTAAACTCAGGTGAAAGTAAAAAGAAAATAATAAATAAAGCTGATGATGATGAAGAACTGATAATAAATCCAAGTCCCTCCGGTTCACGAAAAATGGAAACTATTATTAACATACCTTTACCTGAACATGAATTTGAAGACAATCCTGTAATTAATAAAAAATATCGTGGTACAATTAAAAAGCGTACTAAAGTGGATGATGCTACTGAAAGAATTTTTATTGATCAAAATGAGAATGTTTCCACTGGTGATATTGGTGAGAATGGTACTAACATTGGTCTTGAGTACCGCGAGCATAACATTGGACAGAACAATTTTGATGGTGAAATTGGTGATTTTATATTAATACTTAAGGAAATGGATAATAAGTATGAAGATATACATATTAAAATTTCAGTTGGAGATTTACCTGAAGGGAAAAGCTTCTGTAAATTGGACGATGGTGTAACACCCAGAAGGTATTTGGTTTGTGAAATAAAATTTAAAGATAAATTGCCTGTTTTCTTAATTGAAATAGAACGGCTTGGAAAAGCTCTGTCAACGCTTGTTCTATATAGTGCAACAGACTATGAGGAACATTGGTGGAATCTTGCAATTGATAAAGTTATTGAAAGCCTTGTGAACAACAATGGTATATGGGATGCCGATGTAATTGATGGTTTGGAAAAGTCAGGTGTAAGAAATGAAAGATTCCATCATAATCGTGTGAGAAGAACTGTGTCAGAGATGGCGGATAGGATGTATGAGAAAACTATCGAATTTATAGTTTGAACTAACACTTATATATCTTAATTTCGAAAGCTTATTGCACAATATACTTGTAAATAAAACATTATGAGATGTTATGGCAGGAATTTCAAGGTGAATGTCGAATACTTGCTTGACGAATAATATACCTATAGATATTGTTTAATACATTTTAGGAGTATTTTATGAAAATATACAAAAAGTTTAAGGTTGACAATAAAGTAACGCTTTTTAATGGCGATTGTTTAAAACTCCTTAAACAGATACCAGATGAAGCTGTAGACATAGTTATTACATCTCCACCATATTGCATTGGTAAGGCCTATGAAGATCCTCATGATGATATTGAAACTTTCCAGGATCAACACAATAAAATTTTTTCAGATATATACAGAATCATAAAACCTGGAGGAAGTATTTGTTGGCAGGTAGGTTACCACATAAACAATTCATCTGTTTTTCCTCTTGATTATTTTGTTTATTCAACTTTTACTGAAAAAAGCAAAAAACTTGAGTACCCTTTGTTGTTGCGTAATCGAATAATATGGACTTTTGGACATGGACTAAATAGTACACAACGCTTTAGCGGTAGGCATGAAACAATACTTTGGTTTACTAAGGGTGATAAATATACCTTTGATCTTGACAGTGTTCGAATACCACAGAAGTACCCAGGAAAAAGATCCTATAAGGGTCCTAATAAGGGTAATCTAAGTGGTAATATTTTAGGGAAAAACCCCTCTGATGTTTGGGACATTCCTAATGTGAAAGCACAACATATAGAAAAAACTATTCATCCTTGCCAGTTTCCTGTTGCCATACCTCGTAGATTAATTAAAGCATTGACTCCGATAAATGGGCTCGTGTTAGATCCGTTTGCGGGCGTAGGTACTAGTGGTGTAGCTGCTATTTTGGAGGAGCGTAGATTTGTAGGAGCAGAGATACTTCCGGAATACTATAACATTTCAATTCAACGACTTACATCTGCTATTAAAGGCGAGGTTCAAATTCGAGAGGATGTACCTGTAGCAGAACCTGATTTAAACACAGCAGTTGCGAAACTGCCAGAAGAATTTGCAAAAGCTAGAGAGGGGTTATGTAATGAAAAAGAAAAAAAGGAAGCTAACTGAACAACAATTAATCAGTCGTCGAGATGCAGCTTTCCGCCGAAGAATCCGAACAACATTTACAAATGCTGGGTTTACGTATCTTAATACATTAAATAAACACAAGAAAATTGGTAATCGTGTAATTGAAATTGATTTCATTTTTATATTTGAAAATGTTATTCTTATATGCGAAGATACTTCAGCATCTTCCAAGAATAAGGATCATATTCGAAAAAAGAAAGAAGCATTTAATGAAATAAAAGATAATTTTCAAGATTTTTTGGATTGGCTGTGTGAAGTGTTTCCTGATAATGTTAAACACATCCGCTTATATACAAAAGAGCGGTACCAGATTTTTAATCTTTATTTTTCTCAAAATGAGTTAGATTTATCCAAGGATGAACTTGAACTGTACGACAACATCATGTTTATCGAACCTCAAACTCTGAGTTACTTTTATAGAATATCTCAGAGTATAAAACTGTCTTCACGTTATGAATTATTTCGCTTTTTAGGTTTAACCAGAGATAAAGTTGGGCTATCTACAAGTGAGGCTGGGAAAAAGACAATTAAGGCGCCGATTATTTATCCAAAAGATTCAACTGGTCTATATAATGGCGTACGTGTTGTGTCATTTATGATATCAGCCGAATTATTATTAAACACATGTTATGTGTTGAGAAAAGATAATTGGGAGGACTCAGCTTGGTTATATCAGCGTCTAATTGATATGGAAAAAGTTAAAAAAATTCGTCGCTTTCTAGCAACGAATGGGGAGGCATTTTATAATAATATTATAGTTGCGTTGCCCAATACAGCGAGATTTGTAGATGCTTCCGGTGACTCTGTAGCTATCGAAAAAATTGGAGATTATGAATCATGCAAATTGGAACTTTATGAGGAATGGAACAGTATTTGTGTTATTGATGGACAACATAGAATTTTTGCTCATTTTGAAGGACCAGTAAATGATCCTTTAGAAACAAAAATATCAGAACTAAGGAAAAAATTGCATCTTCTGGTTACTGGACTTATTTTTCCTTCAGATATGTCTACCATCGAAAAAGCTCAAATTCAGAGTCGGATTTTTTCTGACATCAATTCAAATGCAAAATCAGTCCCCTCTGACGTATTATTACATATCGAAATGATTAGTAATCCTTTTTCAGATGTTGGTATAGCACGTCGTGTAATAGGAAAATTGAACAAAAGACGAGTATTCTTAAATATGTTTGAGTTATCTTTGGTTGATGATTCCAAAATCAAGGTTGCGTCAATTGTTAAGTTTGCACTGCGATACCTAGTTAAATTAGATATATCGTCCGAAAAAGTTAGTCTTTATACTTATTGGGATGGCGATAAAAAAGCATTATCAGAGAAAAATGATGATGCTTTAGAATCATATATAGAATTTTGTACCAATCAGTTGGATATATATTTTTCTGCTGTAAAGAAGCGTTTTCGTGATGAATGGGAAATAAATACTTCTAAGCTTTTATCTGTAACGTCTATTAATGGTTTTATTATTGCATATACACGGCAGTTAAAAGAAAATGGTATAAGGGAGTTCGACTTTTATAACGAACGCCTAAGAAAGCTAAATATCGATTTTTCAATGGATACTTTTATATATACATCCAGCCAATACCGAAAATTTTCAAACCAAATTTTAGAAGAAGCATTTGAGTTAGATTCAGATATAGTTTAAGTAATTTCTTATAAGCAATCGGCGGCAGGGATAGAGTGAAATAATGTAATATGCACACTCTATTCGTGCCACAATTGTTTTTCAACTTGATGTTTTACAATTGATTCTTACTACTAACGATACCTCAACGTGCTCTAGCGAAATTCCTAAACAAGATTTTACTTCATTAACCAAGCACTTACAAATATCATTTTCTGATGGTGTATTGTTATTTGAACTTCCTTGAGATATATCTTGGGCTATGCTTTGAATACCCTTTTTCTCTTCGAGAGTAAGGCCGATGTCTTCAAAAAAATATATTTCACCATTTATTGTTAGCATTATGACTGACCTCATCAAAATTCCTCCTTAACTATATAGAAATATTGAGTTTCTAACCTTTTTAGTTACAATTTTGCTCTTATCTTTGTCAGAATATCTTTTTATACACCCACGCTAGAACGTTATATTTGATTGTTTGCATTTTAGTTATATTTATTCAGGACTTTTTAATAAGATGACAAAGTTACAAGAATGATCCGTAAACACTAAATATTTTTTGTTAAGCTTGTAATAAAATACAATCTGTTTTATAAAGAAGATAATGTAAATTTTTTTATAGTGTCATTATATACAATCTGTTTTAAAGGTGAAGAATATAATTACTTTACTATTATTGGTGTTTAACATAGAAAATTTCCAATCTGTTTTCAAAAACTACAAATTTTTGTGGCTTTAAAATAAAGTTTGTATAAATACATTTTGAGGAATCATAAAAAAGTTGTGGAATTTATAAAAAAGTAGTGAAATTTATAAAAAAGATATAGAATTAAAAACATAACAGATTTATTGATATTGCAAAGTAAGATGACACGGTAAACCTCACTTTTGCTGAGTATTTAGCAGGAGTGGGGTTTTACAAATACTGTTACTGCCTTAATATATCTTTTAATATTTGGAAAGTAACAATAAATGGTCAAGATAAGAATGAACCGTTCTATACAGATAAAAGGAGCATTTGGCATTTTAAAAGCGAATAAATAAAGGGAAAACAGTCTTAGAATTTCAATAAACAATCCATAATCAGTACACTCGAAATCTACAAAACCGTTAAGATATTATGGAGCAATCAACATTTAATTAAGAAATAAAAATTAGTAATAAGACACATCATTGCCTGTACTAATTGTAGTGTTATCATTAGCAAATGCAGGAATATTAGATGATATTAACAATGAAACAACAATAAAGATGCTAAACAATCTGGTAATTCTGTTTTTCATAAATTTCCTCTTTTATTTTTAGTTTATAGATTTTATACTGACTTATCAGCCCAATCCGGATCTGGCATAATATCCCACCTCGTATTGGCAGTACAGGTATATCCCATCAAAGTATATATGGCATCAGGGTCTTTTTTTCGTATATATTTTACCAGTACTTTTGACATTGTTAGCTCACATAGTTCTTCGTCAGAGATAGGGGGATTCTGATTAATAGCTCTGTTGAATTCCAACTCAATAATAAAATAAAAGACAGAATCAACATAACCGTCACAGAAAAGATTGACTGCTGTTTGCAAGATTTTCTTGGAACTGCCGAACTTTGTTTTAAAGTTTTCTTCGGAAAAATGATTTCGTAAACAACCTTTATGGTGAATTGTTTTGTAAATTGAAACAACTGATGCAAATAAGTCCTTTTGTGAATCGTCTTTAGGTATTACCTCATACATTTAATAGCCTCCCAATAAATTGATTTTTAATGGTACTTTAAATCGTTTTGCTGCTAACTGGATGGATTAAACAGTAAATAAAGTCATAAATAAGTGTAAGCTATACAATTTTAATTATCAATACATATAACAAAAAATATAAAAATTTTAAATAATATATAAAATTTTACAAAATGTTGCAGTATGTTTTTTTACCTTATAATTAGTATGGCATCAATAATTCAATAGAAAAGTATTAAAATTTATGAAAAAGGGTTATAACAAAGATGTATAGTTTTATACCGCATAATGGTATACTTACATTAAAAAGGAATGCAGTTTTTATGAGTAAATATAACCTTAATTGGGATGAAAATAAACTTAAAAAATATATTAGTGAGGGACGAGGTCAAGGTGTAGGTAAGGACTACAAGCCTTGGATTACTATACATGACTTCCCTTCTGACGGATTTAGCTCAAGGCAGCCTGGTTGGAAATCTAATCGGGTCTGCCATTTTTTGTCCAATAATGAGTTACGATATTTCTATTTGCTTGAGTGGGCTGATAATGTAACAGATATACGTGAGCAATATCCGATGAAATTAGAGGATACTTTAAGAATTGCAGAGCAGCTTGGTATAAAGCATCCTATAAATACTAAGAATGATGTACCTTATGTAATGTCATCGGATTTTATGATTACAATGAGCGTTAACGGTAAGGAGACTGATATTGTAAGGACAATCAAGCCTGCAGATAAGCTAGAAATGAAAAATGTAATTGAGCATTTTGAAATTGAACGACGGGCAGACCTGTAATTTATGCTGTTATAGATTGCTTTTCAAGAATGGTAGTAGGAATATATGTAGGGCTTGAAGGACCTTCATGGCTTGGAGCGATGATGGTACTTTAAAATGCTTTTACAGATAAGGTTAATTACTGCAAGGAATATGATATTAACATTTCACAGGAGGATTCTGGAAGTGCTGACATGTATGATGTTTGAAAAAAATGGTCATACAATGTTAAATGTTACTAGTGTGAATAATTCAGGTATTAATGGTTACTATGTTTATGAGGCTACTACAAAGGATAATCTAGATAAATGTATTTTTAACTTTCAAGATTCTGCTTAAGTAAGTCAATTTGGTTTATATAAGTATGGTGATTTTGACCCCTATAGGTAATTTTATTATTTGGAAGGAGATAAATATTTTCTCCTTCCAACTTTAAGATGGAGGTAAAGTATGAAACATAAGTTAAATCTTTTAATTCTTTTAGCTATTATTTTATTATTTAGCTCAGGTTGCTCTGCTATTAATACATCGTCGCCGTTAACAAATAATGAAATTACATCAGCAACACCA
>JAEZIB010000013.1 GCA_023416275.1 Bacillota bacterium
TTGATGCAAAGGAAATGTATGTTTTACCTGGACTTGTTGATGCACACTGTCATTTAAGAGATCCCGGCTTTGAGTATAAGGAAGATATAGAGTCAGGAACCAGAAGTGCGGCAAAGGGCGGTTTTACTTCTATTGCATGTATGCCAAATACTAATCCTGTTTTAGATAACGAAGCAATGATAATGTATATTCTTAATAAGGCAAAAACTGATGGAATTGTAAATGTGTATCCCATTGGAGCAGTATCAAAAGGCTTAAAGGGTGAAGAACTCAGTGAGATTGGTGAAATAAAGTTTGCTGGAGCAGTTGCTCTTTCTGATGATGGCAAACCTGTCAACAATTCAGCGTTAATGAAAAAGGCTATGCAGTATGCATCTATGTTTGATATAACAATAATCTCTCATTGTGAAGACTTAGATCTTGTTGATGAGGGACTTATGAATGAAGGCTACTACTCTTCAATACTAGGATTAAAAGGAAATCCTGCCCCTGCTGAAGAGGTAATGATAGCCAGGGACTTAATACTTGCAGAATATACAAAAGCAAATGTTCATATAGCACATGTAAGCACTGAGCTTGGTGTAGATTTGATTAGAAATGCTAAAAGAAGAGGAGTTAATGTCACAGCAGAGACATGTCCTCATTACTTTGCACTGACTGAAAAGGCTTGTGAAGGCTTCAATACCAATGCAAAAGTAAATCCTCCTCTTAGAACTCAAAAAGATGTAGAGGCAATTATCGAAGGCTTGAAGGATGGTACTATTGATATAATATCAACTGACCATGCGCCCCATCACTTAGATGAAAAAAATGTTGAATTCAAGCTTGCTGCAAATGGAATGGTTGGTTTTGAAACAGCTTTCCCATTGGCAATAACATATTTAGTAAAACCTGGGCATCTTACAATTGAAGAGCTGGTTAAAAAAATGTGCGTAAATCCTTCAAAAATGCTGGGTTTAAATAAAGGAACAATAGAATTGGGAAAATCTGCAGACATTTTAATCTTTGACATAAATGAACAATATACTGTAGACATAAGTACATTTGAATCAAAAAGCAAAAATTCACCTTTTAATGGATTCAAACTCTATGGACAGCCACAATATACAATTGTAGGCGGAAATCCAATAGTAAGGGAAAAGGTACTATTATAACGAGGCAAGAAAATGTCTCGCATTTCTATAAGTGTTGGGTATCGCTTTGGTTTTCAGGCGGTGAGAATATCTCCCGCCTCGCAATTTAGGATTGCTGGCATCGAATAAATTGATATCGTTAAAAATGGAGGAGTTAAGATGTTTATTGACAGATTAATAGAATGTATTCAAGAAAAGGACAATCCAACAGTGGTTGGCTTGGATCCTAAAATGGAATATATACCGGCGTTTATAAAGGATAAGGCCTTCAAAGAATTCGGTGTAAATTTGAAGGGTTGTGCAGAAGCAATTATTGAGTTTAACAAAAAGATAATTGACTCGATATATGATTTGATTCCTGCTGTAAAGCCTCAACTGGCATATTATGAAATGTATGGTGTTGATGGTATATATGCCTTTGATGAAACCTGTAAATACGCTAAGAGTAAAGGTTTAATAATTATAGCTGATGGCAAACGTAATGATATTGGTACTACAGCTGAAGCATATTCAAATGCGTTCTTGGGGATTACAGAAATTGACAAGCAAATTAAACAAAAGGCATTTGATGTAGATGCACTAACAGTAAATCCATATTTGGGTGAGGATGGAATTAAGCCATTTATAAATGATTGTATAAATAATGAAAAGGGTATTTTCGTTCTTGTAAAGACTTCAAATAAATCATCAGGTCAGCTTCAGGACCTTGTTACTCAGAACTGCAAAAGTATATATGAAATTATGGCTGGGTATGTAAATGAGTGGGGGAAACCTGTTACGGGTAAATACGGGTATAGCAGTGTAGGTGCTGTTGTAGGTGCTACTTATCCAAATCAGGCAAAACTGCTTAGGTCAATAATGAAAAAAGCATATATATTAGTTCCTGGTTATGGAGCACAGGGAGGTACAGCAAGAGATTGTGTTAATTCCTTCCAAAAAGATAAACTTGGGGCAATAGTAAATGCATCAAGAAGTGTAATGTGTGCATATAAATCCGATATTTGGAAAAATGAATATAGTGAACAGAAATTTGCTGAGGCTTCAAGAGCCGAAGTAATAAGAATGAAAAATGACCTTAATTTGGCATTAAATGAAGGTTTAGCTTAAAAAAAATATGGACATTACCGTTTTTAGTATCCATATCGCCTTTTTGGTGACGTGGACTCTAGATTAAGTTTTGATTTTAAATTGAGATAAACTCAATATTAATTAGAACAAATATGTAAAGCAAATTTCTTGTTTTGTCATAATGAAATACAATAAAAATTTAAATTATTATAGATGGTAAAAGGTTGAAGATGCTAAAAAATATATATAGGGGTGGAATATGAAGGCTTTTTTATTACTGGAAGATGGAACAGTTTTTGAGGGAAATAGCTTTGGAATGGAAGGGGATGTAGTTGGAGAGGTTGTATTTAATACCGGTATGACTGGTTATCAGGAAGTGCTCACAGACCCATCCTATTGTGGACAAATTGTATGTATGACTTATCCCTTAATAGGTAATTACGGGGTCAACTTAGATGATGTAGAATCTGTTAGACCTCAAGTTAAGGGCTTTATTGTAAGAGAACTTTGCCAAACTCCAAGCAATTGGAGGTCAATAGAAACTTTAAACGAATATCTTAAGAGAAATGAGATAATTGGCTTAGAGGGAATAGATACAAGAGAACTTACAATAATATTAAGAGATAAAGGTACTATGAAGGGTACAATAGTTACAGCTGAAAAGCTGGCTGATATTGAGGAAAAGCTGGGGAATTTAAAGCAATATACTATAAATAAACCAGTCCTACAAGTAACTACACCTGAAGTAAAGCATATAACAGGAGATGGTTATAAAATTGCTCTTGTGGACTATGGTTTGAAGAAAAACATAGTAAGATCATTATTAAATAGGAATTGTGATGTTACTATTTTTCCTGCTACAGCTAATGCAGACGAGATACTGGCTATCAATCCAGATGGCATTATGCTATCAAATGGACCTGGTGACCCACAGGATTGCCAATTTCAGATAAATACCATAAAAGAGCTTATAGGTAAAAAGCCTATTTTTGGGATATGCTTAGGACATCAGTTGACGGCACTAGCAAATGGTGCAAATACAGAAAAACTTAAGTATGGACACAGAGGTTGCAATCATCCTGTTAAAGATGTTGAAAAAGACATGACTTATATAACCTCGCAAAATCATGGGTATACAATTATAGAGGCTTCACTTAACAAAGAAATAATGAGTGTAAGTCACATTAATATGAATGATGGAACTATTGAAGGAATTAAATATAAAAACGCACCTTTGTTTACTGTACAGTTCCATCCAGAGGCATCACCAGGACCAGGTGACACAGCATATCTTTTTGATGAATTTATTGATATGATTGAAAAAAATAAATAGCAGGTAGCTAGTATAGAAAATTTACTTTAATAAACATTTTTAGGGTGGAGGAATATTAAATGCCTAAACGTCAAGATATACACAAGGTACTGGTTATTGGATCAGGACCAATTATCATAGGACAAGCAGCAGAATTTGACTATGCCGGAACGCAGGCATGTCAAGCACTTAGAGAAGAAGGAATTGAGGTTGTATTAGTTAACAGCAATCCTGCAACAATAATGACGGATACTAATATTGCAGATAAAGTATATATAGAACCGCTCAAGGCTGAAGTGGTTAAAAATATTATTATTGCTGAAAAACCTGACAGTATATTGCCAACTCTTGGAGGACAAACCGGACTGAACTTGGCAATGGAATTAGCTGAATCAGGTTTTTTGCAGGAACAGGGTGTAAAGCTATTAGGAACCGCAACTGAGGCAATAAAAATGGCAGAAGACAGACAGGATTTCAAGGACACTATGGAGCGCATTGGTGAGCCTTGTATTGCCAGTAAGGTTGTTACAACTATTGAGGCTGCGATAGACTTTGCCAATGAAATAGATTATCCCGTAATTGTAAGACCTGCCTATACATTAGGTGGAACAGGCGGCGGTATTTGTGCAGATGAGAACGAGTTAAGAGAGATTGGTGAAAATGGACTGAGACTTAGCCGTGTTCATCAGGTTCTTATAGAAAAATGTATATCCGGCTGGAAGGAAATTGAATATGAGGTAATGAGGGATAGCAAGGGTAATGTTATCACTGTATGTAACATGGAAAATATAGACCCTGTAGGAGTACATACGGGAGATAGTATAGTTGTTGCGCCATCTCAAACCTTGGCTGACAAAGAGTATCAAATGCTTAGAACCTCGGCATTAAAAATCATATCTGCTTTAGGTATACAGGGGGGCTGTAATGTACAGTATGCTCTTCACCCCACAAGCTATGAATATGCAGTTATTGAGGTTAACCCAAGAGTTAGTAGATCCTCTGCATTAGCATCAAAGGCAACTGGCTATCCAATTGCAAAGGTTGCTTCAAAGATTGCTATTGGGTATGGTCTAGATGAAATAAAAAATGCTGTTACAGGTAAAACTTATGCTTGCTTTGAACCTACACTGGATTATGTGGTAGTTAAAATACCAAAATGGCCATTTGATAAATTCGTAAAGGCACAGAGAACTCTTGGTACACAGATGAAAGCAACCGGAGAAGTAATGGCTATAAGCAGTTCCTTTGAGGCAGCACTTATGAAAGCCATCCGTTCACTTGAATTAGGATTGTTTAAACTTGAACAGGATATATACAAACAGCTAGACGGTAATGAAATTGTGAAAAAGCTTGAGGATATTAACGATGAAAGAATTTTTGTTATTGCAGAAGCAATTCGTCGTTCAGTTGAACTTGAGGAAATTCACAATATAACTAAAATAGACTACTTCTTCCTTTGCAAGATAAAAGAACTAGTGCTTATGGAAGAAAAACTAAAATCCCTTAAAATTGGTCAGCTCGACAAGGATGTATTAAAGAGAGCAAAGAAAATGGGCTTTACAGATAGAGTAATTGCTAAATTCACTAATTCATCAAAGGATGAAATAACCGAATTAAGAAAGCAGGAAGGAATTGTTGCAACCTACAAAATGGTTGATACCTGCGCAGCTGAGTTTGAAGCACAAACTCCTTACTATTATTCAACCTATGATAATTATTCTGAGGTTAAGCCTTCAAATAGAGAAAAGATTTTAGTTTTGGGCTCAGGTCCAATTAGAATTGGTCAGGGTATTGAATTTGATTATTGCTCAGTTCATTCTGTATGGGCTTTAAAGGATATGGGATATGAGACGATAATAGCCAACAACAACCCTGAGACAGTAAGTACAGATTTTGATACATCAGATAGGCTGTACTTTGAACCACTTACTCCTGAAGATGTTATCAATATTGTTGAAGCAGAGAAACCAAAAGGTGCTATTGTACAGTTTGGAGGACAGACTGCAATTAAGCTGACAAAAACTCTTGATGATTATGGAGTTAAATTGTATGGTACAGAAGCAAAAGATGTTGATGCTGCTGAGGACAGAGAGAAATTTGATGAGATACTTGAGAAAACAGGAATTCCAAGACCACAGGGAAGAACAATATTTACACTTGAGCAAGCATTAACTGCTGCAAATGAGTTAGGATATCCAGTGCTTGTAAGGCCATCCTATGTACTTGGCGGTCAGGGCATGGAAATAGCCTTCAGCGACAAAGATGTTATTGAGTTTATGGAAATAATTAACAGGACCGTTCAAGAGCATCCTATATTGATAGATAAGTATATGATGGGTAAGGAAATTGAGGTTGACGCTATATGTGACGGTGAAAGTATGCTTATTCCTGGAATTATGGAGCATCTTGAAAGAGCCGGAGTTCACTCGGGAGACAGTATTTCCGTTTATCCTTCACAGACGCTTAGCGACAAAACTAAAGCTGTTATTGTAGATTATACAGAAAGATTGGCAAAGGCACTCAATGTTGTAGGTTTGGTAAATATTCAGTATGTTTTATACAATGATGAAGTTTTTGTAATAGAGGTTAATCCACGTTCAAGTCGTACAGTTCCTTATATAAGTAAGGTTACAGGTATACCTATGGTAGATTTGGCTACAAAAGTTATGATGGGTAAAAAGCTAAGTGACTTTAAATATGGTACAGGCTTGTATAAAGAACCAAAGTATGTTTCTGTTAAAGTCCCTGTATTCTCCTTTGAAAAGCTCCATGGCGTGGACACTACATTAGGTCCCGAAATGAAGTCTACAGGAGAGGTTTTAGGTATAGCAGACAACTTCCCAGAGGCTCTCTATAAAGGAATAATCGCTTCAGGAATAAAATTGCCTAAAAAGGGTGATGGCATATTAATGACAGTAAGAGATTCTGATAAGCCTGAATTAGCAGAGCTTGCAGAAGGCTTTGAAAAGCTTGGTTTCACGCTATATGGCACTGGAAAGACTGCAAATATGTTAAATCACAAGGGTATTGCTACAAATGCAGTTAAAAAGCTAGATGAAGAGTCACCGAATATTTTGGATTTGATTCAATCAGGAAAAATAGGGTTAATAATTAATACTCCAACAAAGGGTAGAAAGCCTGATAGAGATGGCTTCAAGATAAGAAGAAAGGCTGCTGAAATATCTATACCTTGCTTGACTTCACTTGATACTGCAAATGCTATTTTAAAGTGCTTGAAGCTAGGCAAAACTGAGGGTGAGTTGGATGTATTGAATTTGAGTATTTTTGATTAAATTAAACTTCGCACATAATAAATCTATTGGTGCGGTAGAATTATCAATGGTTTGTTGTTAACCAAACTTTCGAATGAAAAGTCGAGTTATGCCAAAGTTTACCAATGGATTATTGTTCAGTAAACTAACTAAAGTTATTTGACTTTTCATTTGATATTGCTACCACACCTGATATTACTTGGATTTAGGCAGTATATTCAACTGCGAAGTTTGAGTGCCAGTGTGGAGGTTTATCAGCTCAAAAGTAATGTTTGTGCAAACATGGTGCATTTTCGAGCCTTAGAACGCAAGCGTTTTTTGCCAGTGAGGGTGCTGGTTGTACTAACATGGTGGTCTTTCGAGCTGGTGTCAAAAACTATAAATAAAGGGGGCGGAGGATAAAATGTCCAAAGTTTTAACGGAGCAAATTGTTGATATGGAAATGCTTTGCCAGGATGTATTCAAAATGACAATTAAGTCTGAGTATGTTGCTGCAAATGCACTACCTGGACAATTTGTTAATATTAAATGCGGTGAAATAGATGCTTTGCTAAGAAGACCTATAAGCATTTGTGATGTTGATAAAGCCAACAACACCTTTGATATTGTGTTTCAGATAAAAGGTAACGGCACAGAAAAGCTATGTCATAAATGTGTAGGTGATGTTGACATAATGGCTCCTTTGGGGAATCCATTTTTAATAGATGACAAATATAAAAATATATGTGTTGTTGGCGGTGGAATAGGTACTTTTCCGCTGCTATATTTGCTGAAGAGCAGTAAAGCTGATAATAAGACTGCTTTGCTGGGTTTCAGAACTAAAGCCGCTGTTGTGCTGGAAAACCAATTTAGGGCCGCAGCACAAAATGTGGAAATGGCTACTGATGATGGCACATATGGGAACAAGGCTTTTGTGACTGATTTGCTGGAACAGAGAATACTTGAGCTTAGCAAGCTGGGGCAAAAGCTGGATATAGTTTATACTTGCGGCCCTATGCCCATGATGCGTAAGGTAGCAGCTATAGCAGAAAAAAACAATATTGCATGTCAGGTGTCAATGGAGCAGAGAATGGGCTGCGGTATTGGTGCTTGTTTGGTGTGTGCTTGCAAAACAAAGCAAGGAGAAGATGACTGGGGCTTTAGTCATGTTTGTAAAGATGGCCCAGTATTCTGGAGCACAGAGGTATGCTGGGAATAATGGTTACTATTCAGCCATTTACAAAGCAACATAGCACAGAACGTGCTTTCATATTTGATGGTTGAAAATAGTAGGTGTTCATATTTATCAATGGAAGTTGAGCTGGTACAAAAAATTGACCTTTGCTTTAGGAGGCAAAATTAATTATGAATAAAGTAGATTTAAGTGTAAAAATTGCCGGAATAGATTTTGATAATCCACTTATTATGGCATCAGGCACTTATGGCTTTGGAAAAGAATACAGTGAATATGTGGACTTGAATGAGCTTGGCGGCATATCTGTTAAAGGACTTACCTTAAAGGAAAGAAAGGGAAATCCGCCACCAAGAATAGCAGAAACTCCTGCAGGCATATTAAATAGCGTTGGATTGCAGAACCCAGGTGTTGATGCTTTTATCAAGGATGACTTACCATTTCTGAAACAATATAAAACAAAAATAATTGCAAATATAGCAGGTAATACAATAGAAGAATATTGTGAAATGGCTGAAATTCTGGGTTCTTCAGAAATCGATGGAATTGAACTTAATGTTTCTTGCCCAAATGTTAAGGCAGGATGTCTGGCTTTTGGAACTACTCCAAAGGGAATAGAGGAGATAACCTCAAATGTAAAAAAATATTGCAAGCAACCATTAATAGTAAAGCTAACGCCAAATGTATCAGATATCAAGTCAATAGCAATGGCAGCTGAAGCGGCAGGAGCTGATAGTATCTCATTAATAAATACTATACTAGGTTTAGCTATTGATATACACAAGAAGAGACCCATTTTGGCAAATAATTTTGGAGGTATGTCAGGTCCAGCAGTAAAGCCAATAGCATTAAGAATGGTTTATGAGGCTGCTCATGCAGTTAAAATACCTGTTATTGGTATGGGAGGAATTTCCTGCAGCGATGATGCAATAGAATTTTTACTGGCAGGTGCTGCAGCTGTAATGGTGGGGACTGCAAATTTTGTTAATCCATTATCTCCAATTGAAATTAAAAAGGGAATTGAACAATACTTAATTAGGTATAATTATAATAGTATATATGATATTATAGGGAAATTAGAGCTGAATTAATTATGATAAGAAGGTTGACTGTATGTATTTTCTTTGAGCAGTAAGGCATTTGCTATTATTTACTTTTGTTTTTAAGGCACGACAAAGGCAACTTCTTTGGTTATACTGTTTATAAGTGATACATATGCTATTGCAAGGCAATAATGATTTTATATGAAAATTAGAGCATACTGCTATTAGATTTGATATAATTAACTCAAACTTCGCACATAAAATCTATTGGTGCGGTGGAGGTAACATGAAGACAAGGCTAATATTTGTACGACATGCAGAAGCAGAAGGTAATTTACAAAGAGTATTTCATGGATGGTATGATAGTAAGATTACTGAAAAAGGTCACAAACAGGCTAAGAAGGTAGCCGAAAGACTGGCAGATATTCCTATTGATATAATATATTCAAGCAGTTTGACTCGTACATTACAGACAGCTCAGTATATTGCAGATATAAAGCAGCTTCCTATAATACGAACTGATAAGATGAAAGAAATAAATGGTGGAGATTGGGAAAATATATCCTTTGATGATATTCCTAAATTATATCCAAAGGAAAACTATACATGGGAAAATGAGCCTCATATTCATCAGATGCCAAATGGTGAGAGCACTGTTGAGTTATTTGAGAGACTTATAAAAGAAGTAAAAAGCATAATATCAAATAACTTGGGGAAAAACATTTGCATTGTAACACATGGTGGAGCTATACGTACAATGCTTTGTAGATTTTACGGATGTACACTTGAACATATGAAAAATATTTATTGGCATGATAACACATCTGTTACAGTGGTTGATTATGATAATGAAAAGGATGAGTTTGAAGTATTGATGGAAGGTGATGCTGAGCATCTTGATTTTGAGTTGAGTACAGTTCAGAATCAACAGTGGTGGCAGGAGTTTATGGAAGAAAAGAGAAGGCAAAAGAAGCTGAGTGATTTTTGATAAATTTTTATATTTCGGATTTTAAAAGGGAATTTTTCTCTCCAGTTTAGGAGTGGATCAGAAACTTAAGCGTACAATGGAAATTATTTTATATATAAAGAAAAAGATTCTTAGGAGGAGAAAAAATGGATAACAATAAGCTAATTACATGGCTTTTTAAGACAGATGCAGTCAGAGTTTGTCCAGACAATAAACCTTTTTGGTATACATCATCAAAAATAGGTCCCTACTATATAAATACACACTTTCTATATGGCAGTGAAGAGAAGGCAAATAGCTTGCTTAAGGTCATTGATGTTTGCAAGGAAAACAAAATGGAGTGTTCAGAGGTAATTCTTGAGCTTTCATACAAGAACTTTGAATCAGATGAAATATATAGAGGTCTTATTTCATCAATGTGTGATTATATTAAGGAAAACATAGATTTGTCAAATATAGATTATATATCAGGCGGAGAAAGAAGAGATTGGTTCTTTTCATTAATTATTGCCAATATATTAAAATTACCTCATATTACAATATTTAAAGATTTGTCAGCTGTTTTATATCAAAATGGTATTTCTTCTGAAATAAAGGATATAAAAAATGCAAATGTACTACATATAGCTGATATTATTACAGAAGCATCAAGCTATATAAGGGCATGGATACCAGCTATTTCCGCATTAAACGGAAATTTAAAATATAGCCTTGTTGTAATTGACAGGTTACAGGGTGGTGCAGAGAAGCTAGAGAGCGCTGGTGTTGCATCACATGCTCTCATGAAGGTAAATGAAGATTTGTTCGATGGTGCGCTAGAGGAAGGACACATTACAGTAACTCAGCACCATATGTTAATGAAATATTTAGATGATCCAACAGAGACAATGAAGTCTTTTTTAAAGGAACACCCGGAGTTTTTAGAGAATTCATTGAAATCAGATCCCAAAACAGCTGAACGTGCAAGAATCTGTATTGAACAAAATATTTATGGATTATAAATCAACTTTTCACCTGTTTTTTTATAAACTAATTTATGTAATTAATTTAACCAAATTTAAAAATTATAAATACTGTAAAATTAAATAATAAATTTAATAATAGGAGTTTCTCGGAATACTTTTACAAGTAATTTGAGAACTCTTTTTTTACTAACTAAAATAAATCAAAAATTGGAGTCTTATTAAAAGTTTGTTAAGAAAGCAAATATTTAAAATTGAGAGATGGCTATTTTAAAAAATTGTTTTTTGCTTAATGGGGACAATATTGATGATAGCATATAGAATTTATTATTTATATACAAATAATTAAAAAAAAGTTTTTTTATAGTAATAGTTAAGTAGTATAAGTCATATATTATTTCGAGGTGATAAAGTATATGGATAACATAATAGAAAAACAAAAAAAAAGTACCCAGTTAAATGAAGGTGATCGTAAAGTACTATATAAATACGCTAGTCATCATTCCGAAAGGGTTGCACATTTACAAAATGTTGAAGAATGTAAAACTCTTAACAACAATATTAGTAATATAGAAAAACAATATTATTATTAATTTGCTTTTCAATAGAATGCTAAGTATTGTAAAAATTATGTTTGCATTATTTTGTATTTGTTTAATTTTTTAAAATGTGTGTTTACAGTTTTTATTAAAAAATAATTACAAAGGATGATAGCGCTTATGAATAAAAAATGCTTGGCTATGGTGCTAGCAGGTGGAGGAGGAGAAAGATTGAAGCCTCTTACAAAAAAGTTAGCTAAACCTGCAGTGCTTTTTGGTGGTAAATACAGAATTATTGATTTTGCTTTAAGTAATTGTATTAATTCCGGCATATATACAATTGGAATTGTCGTTCAATATGAACCGCTAATTTTAAATTCCCATATAAACTCAGGTGGTATTTGGGATATGCATAATGGTAGGGGACAAATAACAATACTTCCTCCATATATGAACGAAAAAGGAGGCTGCTGGTATAAAGGAACAGCAAATGCTATATATCAAAATCTTGAATATATAGATATGCATAATCCAGAATATGTAATTATACTTTCAGCTGATCAAGTGTATAAGATGGATTACTCTAAAATGCTTGATGAGCATATCAAAATGTCTGCAGATGTAACGGTTGCAGTTACGAGTGTTGATTGGAAAGAAGCAAGCAGATTTGGTATTATGGATGTTGATGAGAATGGTAGAATTTTTAATTTTGAGGAAAAACCAAAAGTTCCAAAAAGTAATCTTGCATCAATGGGAATTTATATTTTTAACACTGATTTCTTAAAAAAATGTCTTATAGAGGATGAAAATGATAATACATCATCCAATGATTTTGGAAAGAATATTATTCCAAAGCTAATGAATTCTGATGCTAATGTTAATTCATACAAATTTGATGGATATTGGATGGATGTTGGAACAGTTAACAGCTTTTGGAAAGCACATATGGATTTACTTGAGGAAAACAATAAATTGAACCTTTATGATCCTTCTTGGAAGATTTATTGCGAACATATTGCTGTACCGCCTCTATATATTAATCATACCGCTAAGGTAAATTCTTCTATGCTTGGTGAGGGCTGTTATATACTTGGAGAAGTAAATAACTCGGTAATTTTTCCAGGTGTGTTTGTTGGAAGAGGAGCTATTATTAGGGATTCTGTTATAATGTCCAATGTAAGAATAGAGGATAACGTAACTATTAACAGAACTATTGCAGGTAGTAATTCTTGGATAAAATCTGCAATAATTAGTAATGAAAACAGCTCAGATGATAAAATTTATTATATTGATGAGGGTCAGATTATTGAATAGATAAGTTCTGGTTAATATTAAGCCTATTGTCAATGGCTGAAAAGTAACAAGTTTTGTTATACTTCTTGTGAAAATTGAGTAAATGAGTTGTAAAAAGGTCAAATAATGAATATAATGAGGTAAGAAAAAGTCTACCACGTCTATAATAGTTTATATAAAATTTTATATTATTGCTACTAGATTGGCATTTTAGCTGTTAATAAGCAGTTGGAGTGATAACATGAATAAAAAATTATTTATAGCGTCAGTTGTATTAACAATAGGTGTAGCAGCATTTTTATGTTACAATCATATTGTTTTTCAAGACGCTTTTTTCTTTATTAAAAGAGAAGTCATTATTGATAAAGTTGTTTGTGAAGGTGATATAGACAATGATGGGATTTCTGATATGGATGATATTGTGCAGGGAGCGAGGCTTGAAATATTAAATAACACTAAGTATCAGAGTAACTATTATGAAGGAGGGTATCCTCCTAAAACAGAAGGAGTCTGTACTGATGTTATTTGGAGAGCGCTAAAGAATGCAGGGTATGATCTGAAATCAAATATGGACAAAGATATTTCGCTGCATACTAAAGATTATATTAAAGGAGTAGTAATTCCTGATCCCAATATTGACTTTAGACGTGTTAAAAATCAACATGTTTTTTTTGAGAAGTATGCTGCTAGCTTCACAACAGAGGTTAAACCTTATAATATAAAGAATTTATATAAGTGGCAAGCTGGAGATATTATAGTTTTAAGAAATAGTGACCATGTTGCAATAGTGTCTGATAAAAGAAAGAAAAATGGAGTTCCATATATTATACATAATTCAAGTACTTACCCAATGGAAGAATATTTATTGTTAAAATGGAGCAAGGACAAACGAATAGTTGGGCATTACCGTTTTCCTATTCCGAAAAATTTAATAGAGTAAATGGTATTGCTCTGTTTGAATTTTTGAAATATTATTAAAGCAAGTTTAAATTTTCCAAGGAGGAATGAGCTATATGGCAACAGTAAAAACAAATGTAATGAGGATATTGGATAGCGCACATATACAGTACAATACATATACTTATGATAATAAGGATGGAGCAATAGATGGAGTGTCTGTAGCTGAAAAAATTGGACAACCAGTTGAGAGAGTGTATAAAACATTAGTTACCAGGGGAGCTAGCAAAAATTTCTTTGTTTTTGTAATTCCTGTAAGCAGAGAGCTTAATTTAAAGGCTGCGGCTAGGTCGGTTGGCGAAAAATCTATTGAAATGATTAGAATGGATGAAATTAACAAAGTAACAGGATATATCAGAGGAGGATGTTCTCCCATTGGTATGAAGAAGGATTATAAGACTGTATTAGACAGTTCATGTGAAAATATTGAGACAATCATATTTAGTGCAGGAAAGATTGGTTTCCAGTTAGAACTGCCTCCGCAGACCTTGATAAGCTTTATAAAAGCTGAAGTGGCTGATATTGCTGAATAGCCTCAATATCAAAACTTTTTAAAGGCGAAAAATACAGCACCTAGTATGCAAATAAATGAAAGTAAATAATTAAGCTTGAAGCTTTCCTTTAAGTATAATACTGAAAAAACACCAAAAACTACAAGAGTAATGGCTTCTTGAATAATTTTTAGCTGAGCAGTATCAAAATTTTTTGATGCCAGCCTATTTGCCGGTATCATAAAGCAATATTCAAAGAAAGCAATACCCCAACTTATCAAGATAATTATAAATAAAGGTGTTGAAGCATTTTTGAATTTTAAATTGCCATACCAGGCAAAGGTCATAAAAACATTTGATACAACGAGTAGTAAAAAGGGCCAGTATTTTATAATCGAATACATATGTAAAACCTCACTAGTAAAAACTAAATATTTATATATAAAGCACAAATATCATTATAAGCTAATATTAGAGTTTTTCAAGTATAATATGCAATTAAATTACAGCACTGGAGGAAAATCGATGAAAAGAAGTAAAATTATTAGTGCTCTTACAATATTCAGTGTTCTTTTTATGCTGCTAAGTGGTTGCGCATCAGACCCTGTAGCAGATGATTTAACAAACTACATGAATAATCAAATGCAAACTGTTTCAAAAATGCAAAACGCATATTTAACATTATTGAATGATCTTAGTAACTCTGAAGACAATGATGTCCAAACTGTGAGTACTAAAATAAAGGAGGAAGTGCTTCCTAGTTCTGATAAACTTATAGCAGAGGCAAAGAAAATAGTTCCAGCAACAGTAGAATTAAAAAATCTTCACAATAAGTATATAGCAGCTATGACCAAGCAGAACAAAGGATTAGCTATGATGCTTGAAGGACTTGAAAATAGCAACAATGAAACTGTTACAACTGGCAGCAAAATAATAACAGAAGCCAATTCAGAATATGCTTTATTTATAAAAGAACTGAATGCCCTTGCTAAAGCTCATGGGTTAGAGGTTCAGAATTAATTAACTTTATTATATATCAACTTTTCTCATATAAAAGTCTATAGGATTCAGCAAACATATCAATGCTTGCTGCCAATATAATTGCATGAATTAGTAATGGTTTATTTGTCACCAGCTAATTCATGCAATTATTTTTTTCCTAATAATCCAATTATAAGTTTAACTAATATATCTGGTAAAGTTCAGTAAATTTATTTAAAACTAGAAAGGTTATTTCATTTGTCGAAAAGATATAGAAATATGTGTCAAAATTATATGCAAAATGTCGAAAACATATTGATAAAAAGTCGAATATAGTATAATATTAGAGTGGATATAAAATAATAGTAAAAATTATCTAACCACGTACTTAATTTGTCTTACTAAAGTCAATTAAATCTAAACTAATGAGAAAAGTCTAAGCCTATGACTAGATAAGCTCGAGAATACTTTTTGTAATTGACGGAGTCAATTACCTAAAAAAACTAATGATAACAGCTAGAACTATCTGTAATTGGCAGCGTAAATTACCTAAAAAACTAAAAATAACAGTTAGATTTATCTGTAATGACTTTATTACTATTGAGTATACTATTATAGAAACATGAGGTAACATATATGAGGGTAAAAATTTTATCAAAGGTACTTATAGCATTTTTTACATTAGCTATTTTAGTTACCATGTTGTATTTATCTGTCAATGATATTAATAGACAAAAAAACACTGGTGTATCAGACATAAATAGTAGTTCCTTGAATAGGGTTGCATCAAATAGAATAGCACCCTTTGAAACAGAGCAAAAGCAAATGACTTTTTTTACTGAATATAGGAAACAAACTATTAGTATTTTTATTTTTACATCACTTCTAATTTTATTTATAGCAACATTAGCGTACAGAAAAAAAGCAAAACATATGAAAAAACAGCTATTTAATGTAAATGCTGAATTAGCTAGTATACATAGTGAGCTGCAAGCAGTTCATAATAAAATAAAGAGCAAAAGGGATGAAATTGAAGTGATTCGGGAAAATCTAATAGAGAGCGAGAAGAGATATTCTCATCTTGCTCTTCATGATGTTTTGACTGGTTTACCAAACAGACAAGCGCTCTATGAAAATGCTTCTCAACTATTTTCAGATTTAGCTGTAAAGAAAGCAGCACTTATATATATTGATATGGATAATTTCAAATATATAAATGATACAATGGGACATGATTTTGGAGATGAACTAATAAAGCAAGCAAGCAAAAGAATTTCGATTAATATGAATAACAAAGGTATTCTTTATAGGCTTGGTGGAGATGAATTTGTTATTCTACAAGCTATAAATGAAAAAGAAGCCGAAAGCTTAATGTCGAAAATTTTAAATAGCTTTAGAAAAGAGTTTGTAATAAAAAACAGTACTATACATATCAGCCTTAGTATTGGATTAGCAATGTATCCCGAGCATGGGGATATTGTAAGTAAATTGATGAAAGCTGCAGATATTGCTATGTATACGTCCAAGGAGAGTGGAAAGAACAGATATGAAGTTTATCAAAACAGTATGAATGTAGCTTTCAGTGATAGGATGAACTTGGAAAAGTATTTGCATGTAGCAATGGAAAAACATGAATTTGAATTATATTATCAACCACAGATAGATTTGAATAATGATAAGATAACAGGGCTTGAAGCCTTGTTAAGGTGGAAAAGTCCAGAGTTAGGAAATGTATCTCCAATGGATTTTATAAAGGTTGCAGAAGATACTCATTTAATAATTCCTCTAGGTGAATGGGTTTTAATTCAAGCCTGTGAATTCTTAAGTCAATTACATAAAAGTGGACATCCTAACATGGCAATGTCAGTTAATATATCGCCAATTCAGATATTACAGGAGGATTTTACTGATAAGGTAATAAAAATTCTTAAATATTACAATATTGCTCCTATGTGTCTTGAATTAGAATTAACGGAAACAATTTTAATTGAATCCTTTGAAAATGTCTACAAAAAGCTACAGCTGTTGAGTGACATAGGAATACGAATTGCACTAGATGATTTTGGCAAGGGTTATTCATCGCTGAATTATTTGAGGCAGTTGCCTATACATACGTTAAAAATTGATAAGTGTTTTATAGATAATGTTTCCTTTGATACTGAAAATACAACTATTACTAGACATATTATTTCAATGGGTAAGTCTATGGGATTGTCTGTTGTTGCTGAAGGAGTAGAGGTGCAAGGACAATTGGACTATTTGAAGAAATATCAATGTGATAAGATGCAAGGATATCTTTTCTCAAGACCATTACCAAAAAGTGAAATAGAAAAATTGGTTAAATCACCAGGATTAAAAATAGAGTCTATACAAAGAGGAGCATAGATTATATCTATGCTTTCTTTAACGATAATTTATGTGTTAAAGAGCGGACAAAAATAATTGAATATTATTTTTATTAATATATGAAATATAATTATTTGTTTATGTAGATAATAATTCTAAATAAGTAATATAAAGAAGCCAATGTGATATAAGCTTTGAAATTTAAAGGTAATATACACAACTTTCTCAGTTGAAAGTTGTGTATATACAAAAAATTATGAGTATTAGCAAATGTGAGGTAAGTTAGAATACAAAAAATGAAATTCAAATAATATGAGGTGAGAGAATGAGTGATGAAGTTTGTAACTGTGGAAGTACAAATTGCGAAAATGAGAGTTGTGGAGGTTCATGTTCATCAGGGGGCTGTGGAAGCGAAGCTCATAGCTTTATTGAAAAAACCCATGAGCTTAATTCCATTAAAAGAGTGATTGGTGTTGTTAGCGGAAAAGGCGGAGTAGGGAAGTCATTAGTAACATCTACTCTAGCAGTAATGATGAGAAAAAAGGGATATAACATCGGTATTTTAGATGCTGATATAACAGGACCTTCTATTCCTAAAGTTTTTGGTATTAATGATAGGATAAAAGGAAGTGACGAGGGAATGTATCCTCAAAAATCAAATAATGGAATAAGTGTGATGTCAGTAAACCTTTTGCTTGATAAAGATGAATCACCAGTTATATGGAGAGGACCAGTAATTGCTGGAGTTGTAAAGCAGTTTTGGACTGATGTTATCTGGGGTGATATTGATTATTTATTCTTAGATATGCCTCCGGGCACAGGAGATGTCCCACTAACAGTGTTTCAATCTATACCTTTAGATGGCATAATAATTGTTACTTCACCCCAAGACCTTGTTTCAATGATAGTTAAGAAGGCATATAATATGGCTAAAGCAATGGACATACCTGTTTTAGGTATTGTTGAAAATATGAGCTATATCAAATGCCCTGATTGCGGTAAAAATATTAAAATTTTTGGAGAAAGTAAGATAGATGCTATAGCTGAAGAACTAGGAATAAATGTACTTGGAAAGATTCCAATTGACCCAGTTGTAGCAGAATTGTGTGATAAGGGAGAGGCAGAGAAGATTAACAATAACTATCTATCGGCTGCTGTTTCAACAATAGAAAAGAAACTAGGAGTTGGAAAGGTGATAAGAACATTAAGAGTTGCCATTCCAACAGATGGAACTAATATTGCTTCACAATTTGGAAAATGCGAAAACTTTACTGTTTTTGATATAGAGAATAATAATATAAAGAACAAATCCACCATAAGTACAGAAGGAAACTTACATGGATTACTTCCTACTTTTCTTTCAGTAAAAGGTGTTAAGGCCGTAATTATTGATGGTATAGGTGACGGTGCAAAGAATAATCTGATAAAAAATAACATAGAAGTTATATCTGGAGTAAGCGGAGATATAGATCATGCTATAAGTGCCTATCTTGATGGGACTTTGACATCAATTTAAAAGTATATAAAAAATAAAATTTATATTTAGATAAGAAAAACCAAAGAACTATGATATCAAAAAAATTATAAAAAGTAAGCTTTGTTTTTAATACAGAGCTTACTTTTTTTTGTTTATTATGTAATAATATAACTATAATTAAATACCACTAATAGGAGGAATTAGAACATTTATGTCGAATTGTCTGAGTGGGAACATAATGGGAATATTAATAGAATAATAGAACTTACTATTATAGTTATAATACTTTAAAATTAGTATACTTAAAAGGAGAACATCAATATGAAAAGTTTTAGGCTAAAAAACATTAAAGGCTTTATAGATACTGGTGAAATTGAGATTAAGCCTATAACAGTTTTTGTTGGAGAAAATGGCTCTGGGAAAAGCAGCGTTTCTAGGTTCCCATTAGTTTTGAAGCAAACATTTCTTGATGCCACGTCGGTACCTGTGCTGTTTTATGGAAGTTCCATTGATTATGGTAATTATGAAGATGTTGTTTTTAATCATAGGAAGGGGGAAGCAATAGAGTTTGAGGTAGTATTCAGCTACAATGAATTTAGAAGGTCTAGTCTTAGACCACTAATTGTACAAGATCAATTTGATAAATTTATTGACTCAGATATGATTTTAAAAGCAAGTATAGCACACAAAGATGGAAAACTGGTAGTAAATGAATTTGTTCTGAGTTTAACATCAAGAGAGGAACCTATTGTGGAGTTTACCTCAAATGATTATACAAGCAGTCTAATATTTAATATTAATGGGTATGAGGAACATTTGATTGATTCTAGTGAATATTTCTTTGATAAGTTCATTCCAGATATAAGATGTATGCTGGATACGTCCAATACTGAGAAAGCAAATAATCCAAAATATAACAGTAATTTGGAATTAGCGTCTCAGATATGCAATACTCTTCAAAACTATTTTAATATGCTATCTAATAAGATTTTTTATATAGACTCATTAAGAAAAACACCCGAGAGGTACTTTAGGTATACAGATAGCATTGTTGATTCTGTGGGAAAATGTGGAGAATATACCTCAGTTATATTAGGGCAGGATTACAGACATGGCAAAAGTATAATCAATAAGGTATCAGATTGGTTATCCACTTACATGAATTTTTCGCTTGATATAGAGGATTTAGAAGGTCAGTTATTTAAAATAATGATTCGAGATTTGAAAACTAATGCAAGAAACAATATTGTTGATATGGGTCAGGGATTATCTCAGCTGATACCTATTTTAGTACAGACATTTATAATTAAAAATAATAAAGAATGTTCAAGGATTAGCAGAACCCCTAATTTTACAGTGGTAGAACAGCCGGAGCTTTATTTACATCCTTCAGCACAGGATTGCTTAGCTGATTTGTTTGTTGAAACAATTAAAAATAATAATGAGAGTTTTTTAATTGAAACACATAGCGAACATATGATTCGTAGATTAATTAAATTAATTGATGCTGGTACATTATCAAACGATGAAGTTGCTATATATTTGACAGAAAAGGATTATAACGGAAATAATAAGATTAGGAAGTTAAATATGAATGAATTTGAAAAAGTAGCTAGCTGGACAAAAGATTCCTTTTCCCAAGGTAGCATAGAAACAGATGAGCAAAAGGTAATTAGCCTTAAGAGAAAGTAGAATTTGGATAATTTCTAGCAATCAAGTGTTATGACAAATTTTGCTGAAATATTTTATTTATAACTAAAGAATTATAGCTATAAAAGCATTTGATACATAGATTAGTTCTTAAAATTGTTTTATATTATGGGACGAATTCTGTAATGGACAGAGTTTTGTCCTTTTTGTTTAGATAGAAATTAGTTTTGACATTAAGCTGCTTAGATTTGCTAGTAACTTAACTTTACTATATAAAAAGTCTATCAGTTGTGGGAGACCTAAATTAATTGCTTGAGTTATTAATGGTACACCCTAGAAGGATATTGAAAATTTATGTCGAATATCCATTGCATGGAATTATAAGGAAGATAACTATTTTTTATGTCTAAATGTGGCTTAGGAGGTTAGTATGATTAAAGAAAAGAAGATTCTGGTTAATCAGGGAAATGAGATACCTTTTCATAATGGTATGGATTTTTGTGTTGGAACTGGACGAATGTTTTTAGCGCTGCACAAGGAATATTATGAACAGTTAAAAATGGTACAGGAGACAATAGGTTTTAAATATATTCGCGGACATGGTTTGTTCTTTTCTGATATGGCGATTGTTCACAGCTATAAGGATGAATTGGGGAGGGATACTGTTGAGTATAATTTCACCTATTTAGACAGAGTTATTGACAGTTATTTAAGCCTTGGAATACGACCTTTCTTGGAACTGAGTTTTATGCCGGAACACATGGCTTCTTCTAAAGAAACTACTGCATTTGCATGGAAGGCAAATATTACACCTCCCAAAAGCCACAAGGACTGGACAGATTTGGTGCAGGCAACTTTAAGACATCTCCTTGAGCACTATGGAAGAGAAGAGGTATTGCAATGGCCTATTGAGGTGTGGAATGAACCAAATCAGCCAGATTTTTGGAAGGATGCGGATATGCATACTTATTTCACACTATATCATTACACAGCACTGGCTATAAAGGAAGTTGATTCTGCTTTTAAAGTTGGGGGACCTTCCATAAGCGGCAGAATGGATGAGATTTGGATAAGCTCTTTTCTGGAATATGTTCGTGATAAGAAGCTTCCTTTGGATTTTGTATCAAGACATAATTATATATCATATCCTCCTGATAAAGTGGAGCGTTATTCATATGTAAAGCTTAGTGATATTGATTTTTGGTTTGAGCCGTTAGACAAAACAAAAGAAATAATTGATAGTTTTCCTGAATTTAAAGGTATTGATATACATATTACAGAATACAGCACGTCATACTTGCCAAATTGCACAATTCATGATACGAACCTTAATGCAGCTTATATTGCAGCTGTTTTATCACGGCTTGGTGATAAACATGTGTCGTATACATATTGGACCTTTGGTGATGTTTTTGAGGAAAAAGGGGTGCCTTTCACTCCGTTTCACGGTGGCTTTGGAATGGTTGCAAATAACTGTATTCCAAAGCCTACCTTCTGGACATTTGCCTTTTTTAAAAAGCTTCAGGGAAAATGTGTGTATCGTTCTGAGGAAGCAATTATTATGCAATTGCCAAATGAGAGCTACCGTGGAGTTTTGTGGAACATAGATTTCAAATATGATGGGGAATTAATGGAAATAGAGCTGCAGTTGCCAGCTAAATATGATGAATATTGCTTAATTACAAAAACGGTTGATGAAGAGTGTTGTAACCCTCTCAAACTGTGGCATGATATGGGAGAACCAGCGACCTTGTTACCTGAACAGACAGCTCTTTTAAAAGAACACGCAGTACCGTTGATAAAATCAGAAGGTATTAAACCAACAAAAACTAAAATAGAAATAAAAATAACGCTAAAGGCTAACGCAGTTATTTATTTTGAATTAAGCAGCGTAGAAAGAAAGAACGATAGGGGTTATTCCTATCAGAGAACTTTAAATGGGGAACTTTAATGAATTTTATAATTTAAAAAAGATAAATGAAAAAGTGATATGTATTGAGAAAACTCATAAAAATAAAAAGTTTATAAATTGTTCTGTTTTATTTCTATGAATATGTGGTATAGTTATTAAAAGTCAGTTTAATTAAGTCTATAAATGCACTTAGCAACTTATAGCTTCTTGATAACTTACATTAATGACAAAAACTACATACTAGTTTGAAGGCTTAGGCTTTAATGGTAATTGACTTTATGAAATAACTAAATTATTAAATCTAGGAGGAATACTATATTGAGTAATTTAAAAGGTTCGAAAACAGAAGCAAACTTAAAAGCAGCATTCGCTGGTGAGTCTATGGCTCATAACAAATACTCATATTATGCATCAAAAGCGAAAAAGGAAGGATATGAGCAAATAGCTGCACTATTCACAGAAACTGCACATAATGAAAAAGAGCATGCAAAAATTTGGTTCAAGCTTTTACATGACGGAATTGCAGACACTGCTACAAATCTTAAGGATGCAGCAGAAGGCGAAAACTATGAATGGACTGACATGTATGTAAACTTTGCCAGAGAAGCAAAAGAAGAGGGTTTTAATGATATAGCTCGTCTATTTGAAGGTGTTGCTAAAATAGAAAAAGAGCATGAAGAAAGATACCTTGCATTGTTAAAGAATGTTGAAGGAAATACTGTATTTATTAAAGGTGAAAAGGTTATATGGCAGTGTGCGAATTGCGGACATATCCATATTGGACAAAGTGCGCCTCAAAAATGCCCTGTTTGCGATCATCCACAAGCATATTTCCAGATGTTAGCGAAAAATTATTAAGATTATATTATCAACTGACTCACAGTAAAAGTTCTATCGGTATGGGAGACTGACTTATCAACTAATAAGTTCTTCTGTACCCTACAATTTTCTACTGTGAAAGTCAAATTGTATTATTAATTAGAGAAGAGTCCAAGCTGGAATTTCAATGTCCAGGTTTTGGATTCTTTTTTTATTGATAATACTAGTTTGATATTATAATATAATATATGGTAAGTAAAATTAAATAAGAACCAATACAAAGCCATTTGGAAGGTATCAAAAAATTATCGTTAAGATTGAATATAAACGCTAAATGGAGGCTTTTTTGAAAACATTAAGATGCTTACTAACAATCGGATTACCTTTAGTAATTTTTATTTTTATTGTGGTTATGGTAGTTAATCAAGATACCGATAAATTTGACAGCTATGTGTATATTAAGATTTCGAATTTTATATCACCTGGTTTAACAGAGCTTGTGAAACTAATTACTTTTTTTGGCTCATCTGAATTCCTAATATCTATAGCAGGAATTCTCCTTATTTTTTTATTTGCAAATGAAAAGTACTCCTTTAATAGTTCAATGATTATTATTAATCTCATAATTTCAGCAATACTTAATGAAGGTCTGAAGCATATTATTCAAAGAAGCAGACCGGATATTTTAAGGCTTATTGATATTCATGGATATAGCTTTCCGAGTGGACATTCAATGGTTTCTATGAGCTTTTATGGTTTGCTTATTTTCTTATGCTTTAGAAATTACAAATCAAAATGGAAATACATTATAATTTCATTATTTGCTTTATTAATTCTATTTATCGGATTTAGCAGGATTTACTTGGGTGTACATTTTGTAAGCGATGTATTAGGTGGATTTTGTCTTGGAATTGCATGGATAGGTGCTTTTAGCACTGTTATTGATTTGAGATATATAAAGAAATATAAGTTTAATAACAACGAGAAACCTTCAAAATAATTGGTTTTAGTATTTGCCGTTGAAAAATATAGGAATAGTAATGGCTATACATATGGAAATAAATGATATAATTAAAGGTGGAGAAAATAATGAAACTAATTGATTTGTCACAGACAATTGAAAACGGTATGCCGGTATATCCTGGAGATTCAAGCTTGAAATTGGTCCAAACTCGGTTATACAGCTTAGATAAATATAACAATCACAGTCTTGAGACTGAAATGCATGTAGGAACTCATTTGGATGGGCCAATGCACATGCTAGATACAAGCAAATATATATGTGAATTTGACTTGGAAAACTTTTGCGGTAAAGGTTGTATTATTCGTTCTCGGAATGAAAGCTTAATAAAGCTTAAAAAATCGCACCTAGAGATAGTTGATGGGAAAGAAATTGTTTTGCTCCATACTGGAATGGACAAGTACTATGGCTTGGAAGAATACTATTCCAAGCATCCCGTAGTAGATATGACTTTTTGTGAAATGCTGGTTAGAAAAAAAATAAAAATACTTGGTATTGATATGCCCTCACCAGATAGATTACCATTTGATGTGCATAAATACTTGCTGGGCCACGGTGTTTTTATATTAGAGAACCTCACTAATTTGGATAAAATTAAGGATGAGGATAGTTTTGAAGTAATGGCTTTTCCATTGAAGATTAAAGCCGATTCATGTATGGTTAGGGCAGTAGCTAGATTTAAATAATAAATTAATGAGAATGTGTATTTATAGATTGTAAATATTGAAAAATTGGATTGTAAAAATTTGAAAGAAAGCATTTGATAAAGAAATTCATTTAAAAAATGACTAAAAAGCCTCTGTGGAGGTTGGATTGAAAATACAAAGACTACATAGGAGGTGACTAAGTCCATGAATGAGTTTATTGTAGAATATAGACATGGACATACTTATGAACAAATATTTTGAACAATTTTATGAGGAGTATAATTTATTTGAAAAAGAATATTTACCTGAAGAGGAGCAAGAAAGGCTAAATTCATTAAGTGTTGATAGTGATGAGCAGCCCTTTGAAAAGTATGATTATGAGGCTAACGGTTCATTTGAATATCGGTTTTTTAAAAAGATACCAATAGAGTTATCTGATTTAGAATTAAATAATATTATTTTATTTAAACTGTTAGAGCAATCAAAAGAAATGAATAAAAAACAGACAGTAATAAAAAATATTATGATTTTTTGGTGTATACTATCTATTTTAGGTATTTTAATACCATTGTTATCACTTATTTCAAGATAGGTGCTTAAAAACAAATATAAGTATAAAAAACAAAACCAAATCATAATTGAAAGGTATATAACGAGGCGTTATAATGAAATCATATCAAGGATATAGTATAATTTGTATAGGCCAATAGATTGACTTTTATCATAAGAGGATTTAGGGAGGAAACATATGCCAGAATTAAAAGATGCACAAATCAGAAGAAAAGAGCTTGAACAAAAAAAGAGGAAAGAAAAGCTCGAAAAAGAATTTGCAAATGAACAAGAACTCCAAAATATGATTTCTGCTATAGTAGAAAAATATACAGATTCAATAAACAAAGCTCAAATAATTATCGATGGGAAGCTTCAGTCTTTGTATATTAGCTTGATAGACAGCGACAAAAGAGAGCATAAAACTATTTTGTTGTCGTCAGAGGATTATAAGGCATTATTTAGTCAGATAGATTCTATAGAAGGTGCAATAATAAAAAATAATCTATTTGAATATGTTGATAATCATCAGGATATTAAGCAATTATATGATAATAAGTATCATGTCATATACGGATGGTCATTATTGGCAGATAAAATTTATCTGGAAGTAATATGGTAACAAGTAGTATATATTAACATTAAATACTATTAACAATGCCTTCAGTCAGTTGAAGGCTTTTTGTATGAAAAAAATCTAACGAAATATTTTTAACAAAAACTTCGTTCAAAGCTCTCATAAAAACAGGATTAGCTTACAAATGATTATTGAATTAACTAACACTGTAAAAAACAACTTTAATTGTTTTCAAACTTACAAATGGTTTGTTGACAAAGTAATTGCATCAATTGAATTTATTATTAAAGAATTAAAGAGGATATAATGGATATTCTTATTGATTTTGAAGCAACTTGCTGGGAAAAGCATGAAAGAAATAAACACCCGTATTCAGAAATTATTGAAATATGTGCTATAGCTGTTAATGCCAGCTTTGAGATAATAGATGAGTTTTCGGAGCTTATAAAGCCAGAAGTGGAACCGGAGTTATCTGAATATTGCATAAAGCTGACAGGAATTACTCAACAAAATATAGATAGTGCAAGAAGCTTTGAAGAAGTTATAAAAAGCTTTGATGACTGGCTATTTAATCTAGATAAAAAGAATAATCCAATCAAAATGGTAGCATGGGGTAATTATGATCAAATCCTGTTGCGTAATAACCTACTTAGAAATAATCTTACGGGTGAGGTCAGAAAACATTATAAAAGATTTATTAATTTGCAGGCAAAGTTTGAGAAGCTAAAGCATATTAGTGATAGTAATTGCAAATTAAGAAAAGCAATATCTATTATTGGAGAAACCTTTGAAGGAAAAGAGCACAGAGGCATGGCAGATGCAAAAAACATGCTTAAGGTCTACAAATATTTGTGCTCTTTTAAAACTAGATAGATAATAGTACAAACTATAATAATTTCAGACTTTAGAAAATGATAATCATTTATAATGTTGGAATTCTTTAAGTATGATTGTCAAGCAATATAATCTTGCTTATGGAGGAGAATATTCATTGCTTTTATTCAAAGGAAAGAGATGTCAATGGAGTAAGTTGATAAATTTATTAATGACTTACTTGAGCTACAAGTCCTTAGAATAAAAGAAAGCAAGAGTTTAAATTTTATCAAATATATTCTTTTCATTTCATAATTCTTTCGAATTCTGAAAAACCACAGTTGATTTGTAAAAAAACTCCGTCTTCAAATAGAAGAGGAGTTTTTTTTGGTGCGCCATCACGGGTTCGAACCGGGGACACCCTGATTAAGAGTCAGGTGCTCTACCAACTGAGCTAATAGCGCAATATATAAAAATACAATATAAAATAAAAAAAAAAAAAATATAGCAATAAGAAACCTTTGAAATTTAAGACTTCAAAGGTTGTCTTATTTATTTGGTGCGCCATCACGGGTTCGAACCGGGGACACCCTGATTAAGAGTCAGGTGCTCTACCAACTGAGCTAATAGCGCATTAAAAAGTGTTTGACTCGGACATCTCGTCTAAGCACTTTTACATTATAAGAGGTAAGTTGGGTATTGTCAACACTTATTTTAAAAAAATATGAGAGCTATAAAAAAATAAAAAAATGAAGGCTCTTAGTACAAAGTTCATTATAAAAGATATTTACAAATGTACCTATATTATTTAAGATTGCTTATTAATATCTTTAATTTTAATAGCTCAAAAACAACATGTTTGGTCATATTTTACTAATTATAAAATAAGTGTTGTACACATGTAGTTTAGGTTGACAAAATCATAGATTTTATGGTAAATTGTTGTAGTGATAGATTTTAAACAAAATAATAACTAATTATGGTGAATATAGATTTTTTATGCGGGTTTAATTTCCTTGTTAATCATCTATGTAGGTTTAAGTTTTTTCTCATTTATCTTCTTAGTAAACCTGTAGCGTCAGTTGAAATTCAAGCTATTACAACATATGTTCAATCAGCTTATATTATTCAAAAGCATATTTAAATGTTACTTTCAATGAGAAAAGGTGATCTATATCAGAGACACTGCTTATAAATTTATTAGTTTTGAATTTCTGGGTTGTCGTATTTGGTCAAGCTCATAGACGGATTGGAATAGTATATTGCTAGAAAAAATTTTTTTGAATTTAGTTGGTATTACAAATATTTATATAAACGAACTTTAATTTAGTTGGAAAAGGACTGATTTTATGAGTAATCATATACAATCATTAAGAAAAGAAATAGATAAAGTCAATTTAGAGATATTAAATTTATTGAGTTATCGTACGTCACTTATAAAAGAGATAGGTGAATTAAAAGATCAAGTTGGTGATGACTATTTTGATCCAGAACGAGAAAGAGAAATGCTGGAAGAACTTATAAAGAAAAACGAAGGACCACTATGTAATGAATTGGTCAAAGATATTTTTGTATCAATTTTCGGAGCTTCATTGAAATATATGGGTATAAATCGTGAGAAGAAGCTATTGATTAGTTCTCAAAATAGTGAAGGTTTTATGGGTATAAGGGAAATGTTCAATTTACAGCCTGAACATCCCATTATTATAGCAGGTCCTTGTGCGATAGAAAAAACTGAGTACTTAGAAATAATTGCTAAACTATTAAATAAACATAATATAAAGTTTTTGCGTGGAGGAGCTTTTAAGCCACGTACATCACCTTATGAATTTCAAGGTTTAAAAGAGGAAGGTTTGAAAATTCTCAATGAAGTTGGTAGAAAATATGAATTATATACTGTAACTGAAGTTGTAGACACAAGGGATGTTGAGATTGTTTCTAAATATGTTGATGTTATACAAATAGGAGCTCGAAATATGCAAAACTTTGAACTTCTAAAGGAAGTTGGTATGACTCAAAAACCTGTTCTGTTAAAAAGAGGTATTAGTGCAACTATGCAAGAATTTATGTTTGCTGCAGAATATATTGGACTTCAAGGTAACCGTAAAATAATGCTTTGTGAACGTGGAATACGTACATATGAAACTAAAACAAGAAATACACTTGATATATCATCTGTACCAATAATTAAGAAGGAAACAAGTTTACCTATATTGGTAGATTTAAGCCACTCTTTGGGTAGAAAGGATATAGTAAATAGTATTGCACGAGCAGCTTTAGCGGTAGGTGCTGATGGAATAATGATTGAGGTACATCCTTATCCTGAAGTAGCGCTATCAGATAGTAAACAACAGCTTAATCCTGAAGAATTTGAACAGTTATTAGGCTTTATAAAAAATTATTATTAAGCTAATTGAATCAAAAGCAGCAACATAAAGTTATAATATGAATTACGGGTTTAATATTAAAAAAAAACATAGTGTATATAACTAATCTCTGTTTTCAGTAAAATAATACTCCTTCTTGGGAAAATTATAAATAATAATTGTCAAGAAGGAGATTTTTATATTATCGCTAACAAAGGGATGGTTAAAGAGATATTAGTTAGAAAAGGATTATCAGTAAGTTCTATTCAAGGCAAAATGTCTGTATCATTCTGAAAAAAGTTGAGAAAATTATATAATAAGTGGGAAGCAGTCTGAAAAATAAGATTCAAATTAATTTTACAGTATAATTATAAAAATAGTTAAATGTATTGTAGACAATTGAGTTATTAGGTAGAATATATATAATGAAATGGTAAGTATTTGGATTTTTATTGACATTTAAACAATAACAGAGAGTGAAAAAATAATGCTAAACTATAAACATAACACAATTGAAATGGATAAAATTATTAATGATTCAATCAAGGCTCTTGACTTGGGAAAAAAAGAAATAATTGAAATTGCTGAAAACACAAGATTAGATAGAAAAAGGCTTGAGGACGAGCTGGAAATATTAAAAAGAGAGGTTTTTGAAATCATAAGTGAGATTGAAGAGCTAGAACACGACCTAAAGCAAAGTAAGAAAAAGCTTTTCGATGTTAATAGAGATTTTAATAAATATAGCCAGGGTGAGCTTGAAAAGGCGTATCAGGATGCTGATAATTTGCTCGTCAAGCTTGCTGTAAGGCGTGAGCAAGAGAGATTTTTGATTAAAAGACGTAATGATATTGAGGTGAGAATAAAAGATTCAACAAAAACTCTAAAACGGGCAGATAATCTGATAGGCCATGTAGGGATAGCTCTTGAGTATTTAAGCGGAGAGTTGAAAGATGCCGGAGAGGAACTTGATAATCTACAGCAAAAGCAGTACTTGGGCATTAGAATTATTGAGGCTCAGGAAGATGAAAGAAAGCGTTTTGCTCGTGAGATTCATGATGGACCAGCTCAATCTATGTCTAACATAGTAATTAAGGCAGAAATATGTGAGAAGCTTATTGACAAGAATGTCAGTGAGGCAAAGGGTGAACTGCGTAATCTAAAAAAGATTACAAGAGATAGCCTTCAAGAAGTTAGGAAGATAATTTATAATCTTAGACCTATGGCACTTGATGATTTAGGGCTTTTGCCAACATTAGAAAGGTATGTTATATCATTTAAAGAGGATACCAATATTGATGTTACATTAAAGGTTAGAAAGGTTGATGAGGAATTAAAACCTGCTATTTCATTAACTGTATTCAGAATAGTACAGGAGGCTTTAAACAATATTTTAAAGCACTCAGAAGCGAAATCTGCATCAATTCTCTTAGAACGTATTGAACAGAGGTTACTTATAAGCATAATTGATAATGGAATTGGATTTGACACAAATGCTGTACGAATTAACAAGAAAAAGAACAAGTCGGATTTAAGTGGAGGATTCGGGCTATACAGTATGAAGGAGAGAGTAGCGTTACTTGAAGGAGAATTTGAAGTTATATCAGAAATAGGAAAAGGAACTACAATAAAAATACAAATACCGCTCATAAATGAAGAGGAGGCTCCTAATTAATGAATAAAATTAGAGTGATGATTGCTGATGACCATGCTATGGTTAGGCAAGGTCTAAAGACTATTATCGAGCTAGAGGATGACATAGAGGTTGTATCTCAAGCAGCTAATGGAGAACAGGCAGTTTTACTTGCTAGACAAGATAAACCTGATATAATTTTAATGGATATTAATATGCCTGTATTAAATGGCTTACAAGCAATAAAAATTCTCAAAGAAGAAAATTGCAATTGTAAAATTATTGTATTAACTCTACACCAAGATAGAGAATATTTATTCAGAACTATACAGCTTGGTTGTGAAGGATATGTTTTAAAGGATGCGGAATCATCAGTTTTGATAGAAGCAATTAGAAGTGTTTATCATGAAAAGACATATATTCAACCAAACATGACGGGTGAACTGGTTAAGGAGTTTAACAGAATAACACTTATTGAGCAGGATAACTCTATAACTAAGAATCTTACAAATAGAGAAATAGAGGTTTTGAAATTAATTGCTGATGGCTTAATAAATAAGGAAATAGCTAAAAAGCTTTTTATTAGTGAAAAGACAGTAAAAAACCATATTTCGAATATATTTAAAAAGCTTGATGTAAATGATAGAACACAGGCAGCCATTTATGCCTTCAAACACAATATAAAAACGTAGAATACAATAAAATATATATTTGGCTCTAAGAAATTAACATTTTTGTTGATTTTAATTTGTGTGCATATAAATAATGAATTGATTGGATGCTACATATTTTGATAGTTTTTTTATAATTAACTCAAACGTAAGGAGTTATAATTAATGAAAACAAATTTAATAAATTCTCTAATTAAATACTTAATTGAGAAAAATAATTTCAGCTTGGTGAGCTCAAATGATGAAGTACTTGACTTTAGTAGTGGTGCAGCAGGATTAATAAAAAATTTTCAGGGCACTACAGTATTTCTAGAAGTAATTGATGCAGATAGGTTTGACAATATACAATTGACTCGAATTATGGAAAATTCTGCAGTTATGTTGGAGAGTGTAGATGGCTCCGACGCATATATATTCAAGCTATTTTTATTTAACAATACACCAAGTCAAACAGCGGTAGATATAATTGAACAGGGTCAAAAAGATATTGTACAAGAAAAGAAGTTTTTGAAGTGCATATCAGTGGATGTTTCAGATAAAATTGTTCGAAAGCACTATACTGAGCCGTCTTTTGATGGAAATATTGTTAAGGCAATGAATAAATTTTTTGCTAAGAATCTCCATTCTAAAGAAACTTCAATAGAAGATATAAAAGAATTATTGGTGAAGAGGAGTAAGGATTTTCAAATTGAATTAAAGGCAAAAACACCTTGGGTTACTTATGGGCTAATAGCTGCTAATGTATTGGTATGGCTGATACTACGATTTTTATCTATTAAAACAAATACTGATTATGGTGATTTGTTAACTCCTTATGGTGCAAAAATAAATTCTCTTATCTTAAATGGAGAATACTGGAGATTTATTTCGGCAATGTTTCTACATTCGAACGAAATTCATCTATTAGTAAATTGCTATTCACTGTATATGCTAGGAGCACAGGTTGAAAGGCTGTTTGGGCATGCTAAAATGATAACTGTTTATTTTATTGCTGGTCTTGTGGGCTCTATTGCAAGCTTTGCTTTCTCAACTAATGCATCTGTAGGAGCATCTGGTGCTATATTTGGTCTATTGGGAGCAATGCTGTTTTTTGCAATAAAGAGACCTTCTCTATTAAAAAGCAGTTTTGGTGCTAATTTGTTAACCATATTGGTAATAAACCTTGTTTATGGTTTTATGAATGAGAGAATTGACAATAGCGCACATATTGGTGGGTTAATAGGAGGCTTTTTAACTACAGGTGTTGTCTATAAAGCAAAGGAAGAGACTTCAAGAGATAAATTTTCAAGAGTTGGTGCATTTGTATTAGTTATTGTAGTGACATTGGGAGGACTTTACTATAGCTTTAACAATGACCAAAACAAATATTTTTCAAAAATTAAAGATTTAGAAAACTATATTGGCCAGAATAATTATACAGAGTCAGAGAAACTGGCAGAACAGATACTTGAGCAGAATCCACGAAGTAAAGATATACAAACCCAGGTATTATGGTATCTTTGTCTTTCAGAAGCTTCTCAGGCAAATCCAACAAATCCAACAAAGATTTCTGAAGCTGAGGAACATGCGAACAAATTAATTGAAATAAGTCCGGTACACGGACACTTTCTTTTAGGTGCAATCTATTATAACACACAGGATTTAAATAATTTAGATAAGGCAAAAGAGCATCTTCAAAAGGCTAAAGAGCTTAATTCGCCTAATATGGATGCGATTAACAATATGCTATCTGACATAGAAAATATACTGAAGAGTAAGTAACTTCCATGTAGACATGTTTTTTGACTCATGTCTTAGAATTGCTTTAAGGGGCGGCTATTTTACGTTCAAAGCCTTTATCTATAACGACAAAGGCTTTGAACGCATTTTTGTTTGAATTCATTTTTAGTTTTTAGGAGGCTTAGCCTCAAACCTAACTTGTTCACCAAATTGCATATGGGATTTATAGTTAGTATTAATTGTCTTTTATCATATCCACAAAATACTTATGAAAACTCAAATCCTCTGTTAGCTCTGGATGGAAGGAGGTAGCCAGCATGTTTTCCTGCCTACATGCCACGATGTTTTCGTTTACACGCAATAGAACCTTTACATTGTGGGCTACATTCACCACATATGGAGCTCGTATAAATACCAGGGGAATTTCATTGGTTGATATTTCAGGCAAATTCACAGTTGTGGAAAAACTATCTATTTGCCTTCCGTAGCCGTTTCGCATAACTTCAATATCCATAACCTCCAGATGGCGGCATTCATCGTTGCAGAGCTTCTTTGCCAAAATAATCATTCCTGCACAGGTTCCCCACACAGGCATTCCTGAAAGTATTCTGGATTTTAAGGTACTGGTTAGGTCAAAATCAGCTAAGAGCTTTCCAATAGCTGTACTTTCACCACCAGGGATAATTAATGCATCAACAGCTTCAATTTCACTTTTGTATTTAACTACAAGGGGCTTTACATTTTCAAACCTGCCAAGCTTCTCAACATGCTCAGCAACAGCACCTTGCAAGCCTAAAACACCTACTTTTTTCATAGCAGAGATTCCTTCTTAAAATTATTTTTACCACCCTCTTGAAGCCAAAAGACTATTCCCAGACAATTCTCTAACGTCTAGTGAATCCATAGCAGTTCCCAATTCCTCAGATACTTCTGCAATAACTAGTGGATCATTGTAATAAGTAGTAGCTTTAACAATTGCTGCAGCTCTTTTAGCAGGGTCAGAGGATTTAAAAATACCAGAGCCTACAAATACTCCGTCACAGCCTAGCTGCATCATAAGAGCTGCATCAGCAGGAGTTGCAATTCCACCAGCAGCGAAGTTGATAACAGGAAGCTTTCCATTTTCGTGAACATACAAAATCAGATCGTATGGAGCGCCGAATTCTTTTGCAATAGTCATTAATTCCTGTTTAGAAGCACTTTGAACTTTTCTGATATCAGTAGTTACTGTTCTCATGTGCCTAACTGCCTCTACTACGTTTCCAGTACCAGCTTCGCCTTTAGTTCTTATCATTGAAGCACCTTCACCGATTCTTCTCAGAGCTTCTCCTAAATTTTTAGCACCGCAAACAAAGGGCACTTTAAAGCTATGCTTGTCAATGTGAAATTCTTCATCAGCAGGAGTCAAAACTTCACTTTCATCTATGTAATCAATATTCAGGGCTTCCAAAACCTGCGCCTCAACAAAATGGCCTATTCTAACCTTTGCCATTACAGGAATGGATACAGCACTTTGAATTTCTTTTATCATTTTAGGGTCAGACATTCTTGCAACTCCACCCATTTTTCTAATGTCAGAGGGAACTCTTTCAAGAGCCATTACAGCAACAGCGCCTGCTTTTTGGGCAATTTCTGCTTCTTTTGCATTTACAACATCCATTATTACTCCGCCTTTGAGCATTTGAGCGAGATTTTTATTTAATTCATATCTTTGAGTCATAGTTAGTCTCCTTTACATTATTAGAGTTTTTTATTATACTTAATTGTATCGAAACAGATGAGTATAAGTTCAATTGAATTTTGAATATTTTTACACAGAATATAGTGTATGTCAATATAATTTATTAAATTAGGAGAAAATATGATAAGTGTAACGATACAATTAACAGAAACGGGTCAGCCAAAGTATATGCAGCTATTTGATTATTTGAAGAGTTTAATTGCAGAGGGTCAATTAAAGACTGGAGAAAAGCTGCCAGCAATCAGGAGCTTTGCAGAAATGTTAGGAGTCAATAATGTTACTGTTATCAATGCTTATAAGCAGCTAGAAAATAATAAATATATCACTGCTAAAAAGGGAAGCGGCTATTACGTATCAGGCAGCAGAATTCATAAGGAGGAGATATTTTCTTCAAGTGACATAGGTATATCGGATAAGGCTTCTATTATTAATTTTGCAAGTGCTACGCCCCATCCCTCAATATTCCCGATAGAATCCTTTAAAAAATGTATAAATGAAGTTATAGAAAGAGATAAGGGCTTTGCTTTTGGATATCAGGACAGTAAAGGCTTTAAACCTTTAAGGAAATCCTTGCTTACTTACCTGGACAATAAATACTCTATAAAAATGGAAAATGAGGACAATATTCAGATAGTATCAGGGTCACAGCAGGGAATAGATTTAATTGGAAAGGTGCTGTTAAACCCGGGAGACTATGTGATTACAGAAAATCCAACCTATGATGGAGCAATAGCTGTTTTTAAATCAAGGGGAGCAAGAGTTGTAGGAGTTAATCTTGAAGAAGATGGAATAGATTTAATTGATTTGGAAAAGAAAATTAGGATATGCAAGCCTAAGCTGATTTATGTTATGACAAGCTTTCAAAACCCTACTACAGTTTCTTACAGCTCCAATAAGCTGAAGGAACTGTTATGCCTGGCTAAAAAGTATAATATTTATATTGTCGAGGATGATTCCATGTCGGATCTTTGCTATGAAAATGTAAAACCCGGAACACTAAAAGCTTTAGATACAAAAAATGAATATGTACTTTATTTAAAAAGTTTTTCAAAAATACTGATGCCAGGACTTAGAGTAGGCTGTATGGTAATTCCTGATTTGCTGATCAGTGATTTTACTAAAATAAAACATGCCAGTGATATTTCATCCTCTGGGCTTATACAAAGGTCGCTAGATAGATATTTTGAGAGTGGAAAATGGGATGAGCATCATAATTATATGAGAGAAATATATAAAGGAAAATATGAGTTTATGCTTAGCAGATTAGAAAAACTTAATTCCTGTGGCATTAAGTACAATAAGCCAAATGGGGGCTTGTATTTCTGGATTAGAGTACCAAAATATATGTCAGCTAGGGAAATATATAATGAGTGCAAAACCAATGGGCTTTTACTAATACCTTCTAGTATTTTTTACGACATCAATAATGAAAATAGGGATAATTATATCAGACTGAGTTTTGCATCGTCGAATATAGAGCAGATAAGAGAAGGGATGAACATATTGGAGAAATCCATTCTTGAAAAATAACCTTTTAACAATTGGAAAATCTTGAAAAACATTAAATTAGTATTTGCTATGTTGACTAGATTTTACTTGAATGTAGTATATAATTGTCTAAAAATAATATATTACTCTGCAATTAAGTTTATATCAATACATTAACCTCAGAGTATATATTATAGTGAAAGTATTGATTATTTCTTGTCACTTGTTAAATTGCACTAAAAAAATAAGAAAAAATTACAAAAATACATATAAATATACAAAGTTCATATATATGGATTGACTTGTTAATTTAGGTAAACTAAAATTATTGATAGAAAAGAGGTGGTGAATTTTTAACAATATTTATTAGCGATAGGTTACTTTATTGTTTTTAATTACTCCATAAATAATTATTATTTTTATAACCTTTCACTAGATGCTAGTAAATCAGAGAGAGGTGATGGAAAGAATGATATGATTAGCAGATAGCTAATTAATGTAATACAGTAATTCGGCATGATAAATACATAAATAGGAGGCAGAAAAGAATGAATACAAATTTGAGAAATAAATCAGGAAAAGTTGTTTCAATATTTTTGTTTTTGGCAATTATAATGACATTAATAATTCAAATTCCTACAAAGGCATATGCAAGCTCATCTCTTGAATTGGAAATGTACAATGTAGATAAAAGCACTTCAGTTAATACAATTAAGCCAAATATTAGGCTGACAAATACAGGAACAGAAGCTATTAACCTTTCAACCGTTAAAATAAAGTATTACTATACGAAGGATCAAAATTTAACTCAGGTTTTCTCTTGCGACTATAGTTCAGCAGGAACAGACAATGTAACAGGAACATTTTATAATATGCCAACTGCTACATCAACAGCCGATACATACGTTGAAATTGGTTTTACAGCTGGAACAATAAATGCAGGCTCAAGTATAGAGATGCAGACTAGAATATATAATGCATCTTGGGGCAATTATACACAGACTAATGACTATTCCTTTAATGGAACAGATTCATCCTATGCTAATTGGAATAATGTAACAGCTTATATTGGTGATACACTTTATTGTGGAACTGAGCCTATTACAACTACTGACCCTGATCCTACTAAGAAAAAATTCTTGGTTATTGTAGCAAGCTCTTTATACAATTCCATTACTACGAATTTAAATACATATGTAGATGATGTGTATGGAGATGGCTACAATGCTACAATTATAAAAGTAAGTAATAATTCAAGTGATCAATCAGCTGATTATGTATGTGCAACAGCTCCTGCACTAAAGAATGTTATTAAGAGTTATTATAATCAGGGATATGTAGGATTTGTACTTATAGGCTCATATCCTGAATTTCCAGTAGTTAAATGGACGTCTTATATAGGAAATAATAATTACAGTATTTCTGACTACTATTTTGCCGATGTAGATTTAAACAATGATGGAATTGCAGAAATGACAGAAGACTGGATTGATGCAAATAACGATGGTATTTTTGAGGTATCTAGTGTAAATAATGAAGTAAGAACACCTCAAAATTCAAAGCCAGAAATGTTCTATGGAAGAATTGATGCTGGTGGCAAGTCAAGCACTGTGGCAGGACAAGCCCAGGTAATTAATAATTATCTGACAAAGCTTCATAATTTCCGAAATAATAGAAGCACTATCAGTACTCAAAAAAAGAGTGCACTTGGATTTATTGATGATGATTGGAGAATCTACTATGAAACAGATGCTAAACTTCGTAGTACATTTGACAATGTAAAAATGATTCAAGACAAATATGCCACAAATACAACTACTTTGAATAGTGAATTTAGTAATCAATACTATTTTATGGATATTATAACACATGGAGCTCCTGACCTATTACAGCTTTCAGATTGGATGGATAATGCATTAGTAACTGATACAAGTAACCTTATTTATAGGACAACAATAGAAGGTATGGGTCCTTCAAATCCAAAGGCATATTACATACATTCCTTTGGCTGCGGTACATCAAGATATGCAGAACCTACTTCGGGTAACCCTAATAATATAGAAAACTTAGGCGCATCTTATTTATTTGACAATGAAAATACTGTGAATGTAACAGGAGTATGTGGCTCAATATGGAACAATTTGAGTGCGGATTACTTTAAAAATCTTTGCAGTATGAGTATAGGAGAAGCATATAAATTATGGTTAGGAGAATGGTATGATAGACATACTTCCTATCCAATGAATGATGACGTTCCATCGTGGGAGGCTGTACCTGACTATATGTTATTGGGTGATCCAACATTAAAGCACCCTCTACAGGATAAAACAAACAGTAGCCCTTATTTTTCAAATATCTTTGACTCTTTAATTGCTAATATGGGAGATGAGTTTTCACTAAGTGTTTATCCAGTTGATCCAGATAGTGATGCTGTCACGGTAACAATGCTTGAGGCTCCTACAGGTGCAACTTTTAATTCAACCACCAATACGATTAATTGGACACCTGTACTAAGTCAAGCTTATGGAGCAGGACAAAAATTTGTATTAAAAATTACAGATACTGCAGCAAATACATATACCGAAGAATTTAATGTGTATGTAGATGTACCTTAGGACAAGTCTTTTGAAGCTGTCAGCGATGGTATACCAACAGGTTATCGTTTTCAGTAGTAATTGATGTTGTAAAAAAGCTAACCCCTTTTGTTAGGCTAAAAAATCTCACTTATATTAAACTCATAAGCTATTTTGTATTATGCGAATGCTTTGAGCTGTAATTGAAGATTTATGAATGTCTAATAAAAGGGGTTCATAAATTGGTATGTTAAATACAGAGAATACAAAAAATTATGAGTAATGTATCGACTTATATTTTTTGAAAAGCTTGTTGTGTCCATAGAATTTTTTATAAATACTATGGGTTAAGCCATAATCAATTATCAGTGGAACATTATTTATAAAGCCCCAGCTGGAAGCTCTGTATAAGTCGTTTTTACTCAAGTCATTATCATGTATATCGCTGATAATAAGCTTATCTTTGTTAAAAAGTGATTTGATGCTATTTACGTTATAATACTTTAAAACAGTGCTAATATTTTTGATTTTTTTGGCTCTTGGCATAATCAGAAAGTGATAATCTTCTGATACGGCTATTATTTCTGCAAAAAGACTAGATTTGTGAACTGAATAGGTTTTGTATTCAGCTTCATTCTGAGAAATTCCCCTTATATTCTTGGCAATTTTAACCACCAAGCCATCATTTAAATCATAGACTATCCTTGATGAGCCTATACCTAATCTATGGTGCTTACCGCTTTTTATATTTAAAATTATGTTTTTATAGTCATAGTCCATAATTATCTCATTTCCCGTTAATTTCACATTACATTGTATTCGTGTAAATGGACTTATGTGATTTGCATAATATATGGTAAAATAGATATAGAAAAATAAGTATAGATTTACAATAACAAAGTGTGATTTTTAATCCAAATTTTAATATGTAAAAGGTAAGAGTTATGTTAGATGATTTAGTTGATATAATCTTAGAGTTTATAGGTATTACAATAGATGAAAATGGGAAAATGAAACAGAGCAAGGTAATAAAAGTAATAAGTATAATTGTAATTATTGCAGCAATTTGTTGTGGGATATATATAGTTTTTAAATGAAGCACCTTGACTAAAACATTTGGTTGATGTATTATAAATAATAATTGTAAAGAAAATTTCCATATTTATTGGAAATAATATTAAATAAATATGCTTAATAATGATGATTGGAACGAGTAAAAAGCTGCTGGCTTCAAAGAGAGTGAGAGTTTGGTGAAATCTCACAGGTTCAGGCTTTTGAAAATCATCCATGAGTTGCAGCCTGAAATTAATTATATTGTAAGGTGTGCCGGTGAATAGCCGTTATAGAATGAAGTGATTGTAGCCATGCTTAGAGCATTGTCTTGTCAGTTAGCATTGTTTTATTTTGCATGTTACAAATAAATTGGGTGGTACCGCGAAAATAACCTCGTCCCTATGTGGAACGGGGTTTCATTTATTTTATTGACTATAAATAAGAATTAATGAAAATTAAATTATAATATGGAGGAAAGAAAATGCCAGAAGATTATGGAAAGACCTTAAATCTGCCACAAACAGATTTTCCAATGAGAGCAAATTTGCCTCAAAGAGAGCCTGAATTCCTTAAAAAGTGGGAAGACATGGACATTTATAATAAGCAGCTAAAGAAGACAGAGGGAAAACCAACCTTTATTCTACACGACGGACCACCTTATGCAAATGGTGGAATTCACCTTGGAACTGCACTTAATAAGATTTTAAAGGATATAGTTGTTAAGTACCACAGCATGGCAGGTTACCAAACGCCTTTTGTTCCAGGCTGGGATACTCATGGACTTCCAATTGAGCAAAGAGCTATCAAAGAGCTTGGACTAAAGAGACATGAGGTAGGACCTGTTGTTTTCAGAGAAGCTTGTGAAGGCTTTGCAATGAAATACCTGAATGTTCAGAGAGAGGCCTTTAAGCGCCTTGGTGTAAGAGCGGATTGGGAAAACCCATATGTCACTTTGAAGCCAGAGTTTGAAGCAAAGCAAGTAGAAGTGTTTGGAAAAATGGCAACAAACGGACATATTTATAAAGGCTTGAAGCCTGTCTACTGGTGTCCTGAATGTGAGACTGCATTAGCAGAGGCTGAAATTGAATATGCTGATGATACTACAGTTTCAATATATGTTAAATTCCAGGTTAGAGATGACAAGGGTATATTTGAAGGAGTAGCTGATAAGGAGAAGGTTAATTTTGTCATATGGACAACAACTACTTGGACATTGCCAGCAAACCTTGCAATTTGCTTAAATGAAAATTTTGAGTACTCACTTGTTAAAGCAAATGATGAATATTATATTTTTGCAACTGAATTGGTTGAAAAAACTATGAAGGCTGCAGGCATATCAGAATATGAAACTGTTGCTAAATATCAGGGCAAGGAGTTAGAAAGAATACAGTGCAGACATCCCTTCTTGAATAGAGACTCAATGGTAATTCTTGGTGACCATGTAACGTTAGAAGCTGGTACAGGATGTGTTCATACAGCTCCTGGTCATGGTGTAGAGGACTATTTAGTATGTCAAAAATATAAGGAAATACCTGTGATTGTGCCTGTTGACAGTAAGGGTGTATTAACAGAGGAAGCTGGACCTTTTGCAGGAATGTTCTACAAAAAGTCAAACGGAGCCATTTTGGAAAGACTGACACAGGATGGAAGGTTGTTAGCTTCAGAGAAAATTTCTCACCAATACCCACATTGCTGGAGATGCAAGGACCCAATTATCTTCCGTGCAACTGAGCAGTGGTTTGCATCTGTTGATGGTTTTAGAAAGGAATCACTTAAGGCTATAAAAGGTGTTAAATGGATTCCAGAGTGGGGTGAGGAAAGAATATCAAACATGGTTAGAGACAGAGGTGACTGGTGTATTTCCAGACAAAGAACCTGGGGCTTGCCTATTCCGATATTCTATTGTAAGGAATGTGGAAAAGAATTAATTAATGATGCTACTATAAAGGTAGTAGCGGATTTGTTTAGAGAAAAGGGCTCAAATGCTTGGTATGCTTTAGAAGCATCTGAAATATTACCAGCAGGAACTAAATGTGAATGTGGACATTCTGAGTTTACAAAAGAAAACGATATTATGGATGTTTGGTTCGACAGTGGTTCAAGTCATGCTGCTGTGTTGGAAAACAGAAAAGGACTATCCTCTCCTGCTGATTTATATTTAGAAGGAAACGATCAACATCGTGGTTGGTTCCAGTCCTCTCTATTGACTTCTGTTGCTACAAAGGGAAATGCGCCGTTTAAAACAGTTTTGACTCATGGGTATGTTGTAGATGGCGAAGGTAGAAAGATGTCAAAATCCTTGGGCAATGGTATTGATCCTGCTGATGTTATTAAAGAATACGGTGCAGATATACTGAGAATTTGGGTAGCTTCATCTGATTATACGGCAGATATTAGAATATCAAAGGATTTATTAAAGCAATTATCAGAATCCTATAGGAAAATAAGAAATACAGCTAGATATATCTTGGGTAATATTAATGGTTTTGATCCAAATACTGACAGTGTTGACTACTCAGAGCTTTGTGAATTGGATAGATGGGCACTTTACAAGCTGACAATGCTAAATAAAAAAGTAACTGAGGCTTATAAGTCATATGAATTCCATACAATGTTCCATGCAATACACAATTTCTGTGTTGTAGACATGAGTAATTTCTATTTGGATATTATAAAGGACAGATTATATACTTCTAAGACAAATTCAAAGGAAAGAAGAGCTGCACAAACAGTCATGTATGAAATATTACATGCATTGGTATTAATGCTCACACCTGTTCTTGCATTTACCACTGAAGAAATATGGCAGTTCATGCCTCATCGTTCAACTGACGATACTGAAAGCGTACAGCTAAACAATTGGCCTGAAATAAATGAAAAGTATATTGACAAAGAGTTAGCTGAAAAATGGGATAAGATACTAGCACTTCGTTCAGATGTTTCAAAAGCTTTGGAGGTTGCAAGAGCTAATAAAACAATTGGACACTCATTAAATGCAAAGGTAACAATATTTGCTGATGGCACAGATTACGACTTTATAAAGAGTATAGAGGAGGATTTGGTCACTATATTTATTATCTCTGATGTTTCAGTAAAGAGTGTGACAGAAGCTACAGCAGAAGCACAAAAGGGCGATGAAATGCCTAATATAAAAGTTGCTGTTGAACAAGCAGCTGGAGATAAGTGTGAAAGATGCTGGATGTTTAGCGAATATGTAGGTAAGGATGAAAATCATCCGACTCTCTGTAAGAGATGTGCAGATGTAGTTGAGTAAGTGATACTTTTTACCAAATTTGGGACGGAACTTGCGTAAGGCATATTTCGTCCCAATTATTTATCTCATTATTAGAGCAAATTATCGTTGAAGTCTCAAATAGCACGGAAAATTTATACCAACATATGCATTTTTATTAGCAAGGATGAGGCTAGTTATGCAAAGCAATTATTTACAGCGGTTATAATGTTTTGCTACAAATGTGTGTAGTGGGTTAGTATCAGATTTTTTGATGATGGTAATAAAAATAAATTTACCAAATGAAAAGTCTTTCCATGCTCAAGTTTATTAATGGTTTGTTAGCAAGCAAACGACTTATTCGTAAAGTTATTAACTTTTCAAAAAGTCAATTATGGTTGAAACCTTCGCCTTCCAGGATAGCATGTACTTTCAAGCATTTATTTGAAGGCTTCAACGGTTTGGTTTTTAGGGCTTGTCCATCAGCAGGCTTTAGCCTTAAACTCAAACTATCGTCCGATATCATCGGATATTCAGCCGATAGTAATTGATTTTTATATTCTTGGACACCTATAGATTTTTTATGTTTGAAAGTTGATTTAATAATTTGGTTTGGGGGGAGCAGCAGTGATAAAACATACAGTAAATTTAAAAGAGAGAAGTTATCCAATATACATTACAACAAGCTTTGAGGAGCTAGGTAAAACAGTATTGTCGCTGAGAACTGGAAGTAAAGTTTTAATAGTAACTGACGAAAATGTTGATAAATTCTATTCTGATATATGTTTAAAGGAACTGGAGAATAGTGGATTTGAGGTGTGTAAGCATGTTCTGGTTCCCGGAGAAGAGCATAAAACCTTAGAAGCGGTATATGGTATATATCAAAAGCTAGTTGAGCACAAATTTGACAGAACGGGAACCTTAGTTGCTCTTGGAGGAGGCGTTGTTGGTGATATAACTGGCTTTGCTGCAGCTTCCTATATGAGAGGCATAAACTTTGTGCAGGTTCCAACCACTCTTTTATCACAAGCAGATAGTAGTGTTGGAGGAAAAACTGGCGTCGATTTTGATGGGCATAAAAATGTGATAGGTGCATTCTACCAGCCTAAATTGGTTTTTATTAATGTACACACAATTAAAACTCTCCCAAAACGTGAGGTTTCAGCAGGCTTGGCTGAGGTCATAAAGCACGGACTTATATTAGATGCAGAGTATTGTGAATACATTAAGGAGAATGCAGATAAAATCTTTGCTTTTGATGAAAATGTGTTACAATATTTAGCAAAAAAGAATTGCTCAATAAAAGGCAGTGTGGTTGAGGCAGATGAAAAGGAAAGTGATTTAAGGGCGATACTCAATTTTGGACACACAATTGGCCATGCAATTGAAACAGTACAAAATTTTGAGCTATTGCATGGTGAATGTGTTGCTATCGGAATAGTTGGAGCATACAGACTAGCATTTTATTTAGGTGTTGTTTCTGAGGCAATGGTTGAGAATATAAAGGAAATACTTCAGAAACTGGAGCTGCCCATATCATTGCCTGGTTTAGATGTTGAAAAAGTTTACAGTCATATATTTTATGATAAAAAGGTAAAAGACAATAAGCTGAAATTCGTTTTGCCACGTAGAATGGGAGAGGTATTTCAGTGCAATATTGAGGATAGCGAATTAATTAAAAAAGTGCTATTAGATTTGTCTAAATAAGATATTGATAAGGTGTGTCTTATAACTTTAAGCTTGGAAAGTTGCGTAATATGTATTGAAAATACAACAGCCAAGCGGTGCGAAACGAAAACGACCATACAAGATTAAATAATCCTGTGTGGTCATTATTTTTGAAAATATATATAAATGTACTTCTAAAAAATAGTGATTTTCTAATTATTTAATTCAACTTTTCCAGATGAAAATTGATGGTATTCAACTTTTCAATGGAAAGTTGAGTTGTTAAATTTTTGCTTCAAAATACTATATTAAGTGCAAATGATATCTTTTTTTAGGTTTGTTGATAAATCAACAGACATTCTAGTATTTTTTTCATGCTACCTTCAAATGTATAAATTAAGCTCAAAAAAACAAATATAATTATATATTTCTATATGTAGGTTGAATAAACATTATGTAATATAATATTTGCTCAACTTTCCAAGTTGAAAATTGTAATGGTATAACCTTATAAATTAAAATTAAATTATTGCATAAAATAAGTTAGATTATTGGGCAACAAATCACTGATAAGTGTGCTTGCATAGACTTCTTATGTGGGAAATTTGAGTTGTTTACTTAAATGTACAAGTAGAAATTGAAAGGGGAAATAGATGTCAAACGAGAAAGCTAACGATAAGTCTATAATAAAGCTATTGGCTAAAAAAGTTGATGAACTGTCATTAAAGATGGAGAAAATGAAATTTGTAGATTATGTATATTTTATTGAGCACCCTAGAAAAATGCTTTGGGCAAATTTTACTAACGGGCTGGCAAGAGGGTTTGGAATAGCAATTGGGTTTACAATATTAAGTGCAATTACCATTTATATACTAAAGTCAATTGTAACCATCAACTTACCTTATATAGGAGAGTTCATCAGTGAAATAGTAGAAATAGTTCAGAACAGTATGAATAATCCAAGATAGTGTGCAAACTCATTGCAAAAGCACAATGTTTGCACAGACTTTGTTTTCGAGCTCTCCACAAATAGTTTTACCATAATTTATGCCCGAAAGTGGGCGTGGGAGAGGTGAAAACCTATGCATTTTTACTGCTCAGTCTTTATATGCAAACTCATTGCAAAAACCCATTTATGGGTTTTTGTTGCTCGAAAAAGCACAATGTTCGTATAGACTTTGTTTTCGAGCTCTCCACGAATGCTTTACCAAATTTTTATGCCCCAATGTGGGCGTGGGAGGTTAGTATGGACAAAATTAAAATGATGTATCTCAAAGAAAAACTTTTTACTGAAGCAAGCAGAATTAATGGAATATTAGTACAAATGCATGAAAATAGGGAAGCTGAGATGAGTGAACACTCTCCAAATGAGCTTTCAAATTATGACAATCACCCAGCTGATTTGGGAAGTGAGCTATATTCTGTTGAAATTAACATGGCTCTTAAGGTACATGAACAAAGTAAGCTAAATGATATAAACAGAGCTTTAAATAAGTTTGATACGGGAACATATGGTAAATGTGAAAGCTGTAAACAGGAAATTCCATATGACAGGTTGGAGGCTCTTCCGTCTGCTAGATTTTGCATGGACTGTGAAATAGAAAAGGAAGCTTATGAAATAAATACACCAGATATGTCATATGATGAAGTATTTGATGCACCCTTTGGAAGAAAGTACTTGAATAAACGTGAAGATGACGAGTTTGAGGGGCTAGACCAGCTAAATGATGTGTTGAAATATGGTTCGGCAGACACACCACAGGATATGGGCGGTTATCAGGATTATGAGGAATATTATACAAATGAACTGGATAATCAAGGAATAGTAGAGGAGGTTGATAAAATTTCAAACCAACAATATAGAGATCAACTGCCCTAGACCTTATATTTACTCAATGCAACTTTTAAAAGTGCTGCTCACAAAGCTCACTTCACATCTATATGAGATGTAGGAGGTTATTAACTACCTCAAATATACAAATATTGCTAACAAAAAAATTCTTTACCCATTAGAAGGTAAAGAATTTTTTTAAATATCAATCTATTGGCTTTATACATCAAGCTCTTTATTCCTCAATTGGAGGCAAGTCACTTAATTTGTAAGTAATACATTTTGATGCTCTGGGTACTTTGGTGCTTTTAACTGCTGTACTAACTGCTGTTTTTGCTGCTGCTGTAATAGTTGAAGCCTTGGTACGGGTTTTCTTTGCTTTGGATGAAGCACTGGCTAAATTGTTGCTGCAACCTTTGTGAGTACAACTACCATTAATCATAAGAGAACCACATTTGCAATATTCTAACATAAATTCATCCCTTCGACGTTTGTAAATATAGATTATATATCTTAGTATACCATAAAAATCTAAATTTTAATTATTAAAGCTAGAAAAAACAAAATTTTTGCCAAAGCTGGTTCGTTATGGAGCAACAAAATCACAGGTGTTCAAAAATATTAGCCTGCTCTAAGCAGTTGGAGAATGGCCTGTGGCTGCTGGTTGGCTTGGGCTATCATTGCAGAAGAAGCTTGAGATAAGATGTTATTTTTTGTAAATGTCATCATTTCTTTGGCTATATCTGCGTCACGAAAACGGGATTCGCTGGAGGCCAAGTTTTCAGCACTGTTTTCTGTTATTGCAAAGGCCTGCTCAAGACGGTTCTGTAGGGCACCAAAATTTGCTCTTATATGAGAAACACTATTTATTGCAGAGTCAAAACTATCAATAGCTGTACTTGCTTGATTTTCAACATCAACATTTGATAATCCTAAGGCTGTACTACGTATGTCAGTTAATGTTATGTTCAGTATATTTCCGGTATTGGCACCTGATTGAATCTGTAAGCTTGATAAACTACTAGGCTTTAAATTTGGCCATATTTCATTGAAGCCAGAAAGAGGATTATCTGTAAGGTTGACGGTATCTGTTATTACACTTGCAGCATCTAAAGCAGCTCCACCATCAGCATCTAAACCGCCAATTGCACCAGTATCGGCATTAGAAAGATTCAAACCGCCCATAAATGCAGCGCCGTTTGCAGCGAATTCGGATGTGAAATTAGCCAGTCCTGTAAAAGCACCTGAAGATGCGTTTGTTAGTGCATCATCTAGTGTACTTGTTGGATTACTGCTCAAATATGCCATGATATCTTTTATTCCACTTCCACCGTTTACCTTAATCTGTTCATGCATATAGCGAACTGCTCCATAGCCAGCAGAATAATCTATTGAGGTGTTTTCCCAACTGGCAAGTTCGCTGACCACTGACGCAAAATTAGTTCCTCCAGCAGAATCGGCAAACAGTCTTTCATCTGCACCATGGATGAATTCTGCAGTGCCCTCCTTGAACCAGCTTGGTAGAGCACCAAAGTTCATCGTTCGTCCCATAACTGCATGAACTAACTCATGGGCAATAATACGGTCATTATAAAAAGGAGCTGTGCCACCATTTGGCAAAGTAGCAGGAATAAAGTCGCTAACATCAATATGTAACTGTTGATTATAGGCTTTTCCTGAACCGTCCAGGTTATAATAAACAGCAGCTAGGTAAGATTGGGGTGTCTGATCTAAAACAACCTGCAAACTTTGACCATCTGCTGAAAGTCCGTACTCAGAAAGAATACGTGCTTCGCCTTGCTCCATCCAGGCACTTTTTAACGCTGTAATGATTTGATTGTCTACAGTGCTTGATTGAGGAACATTCAAAAGCTTAACAGTATTAAACTCTGTGTGATTTGCTATTCGGTCTATATCAGATATAATATGAGTTGCTTCTTCTTGAATCATTCTTTTATCAGATGCAGTTAGTGTACCATTGGCTGCTTGAATGGAAAGCTCTCTGCCCCTTTGGAGTAATGAATGTACTTCATTTAAAGCGCCATCTGCTACTTGTATAAGAGATATGCCATCCTGAATATTGCTGCTGCAACGGTTTAATCCGCGAATTTGTGCCCTCATTTTTTCAGATATAGATAATCCGGCCGCATCGTCAGAGGCTGAATTAATTCTCAACCCGGATGATAATTTGCTTAAGGATTTCTGTGTACTCAAGTTATTAATACCATTAGAGCGATAGGCATTTATAGAACTAATATTATTGTTTATTCTCATATTTTCACCCCCTTGCCGAATAATTTTAAACTACAATAATATATCGGTTAAAGGGATCAGAAAATTTATAATTGACTTGGCTTATTGGCTTTGAACAATATGGAATAAAAGGTAGTTGATTCTTATTTATGTATATTTAATATAGCTTAAGTATTGATTTTTTTTAATATAGTAATTAATATTTAAGAGAGTTACAGAAGCAATTTTCTTGTGACTCATAGATGCGGCTTTCAAATTAATGGATATAATAGTAATACATTTAAGATAAATATAAAAAATGGAGGACTTAAAATGAGAAGAAACGACAGAGAGGTAAAGGATATTAATGACATTATAGAAATAATTGAAAAGTGTAAGACCTGCCATGTTGCAATGATTGACGGGGATATTCCATATGTTTTGCCCCTATCCTTTGGTTATGAGTTTATAGACGATGTTTTAATTTTGTATTTTCATAGTGCTAAACAAGGACGTAAAATAGATATCCTAAATAAAAATAATAATGTATGCTATGAGATGTGCTTTGAAGGAGACACAGTATTTGTAAAGGATACGCCTTGCAAATCAGGCTGCTTCTATTCTAGCATAGTCGGAACAGGAAAAGTGGAATTCATTAATGATATACAGGAGAAGTGTCATGGACTTTCACTTCTTATGAAAAGACAGACAAATGCAAGTGTTGAATTTAATCAAAATCAAGCTAATAGTGTATGTGTATTTAAGATTATATCAAAAGATTTTATTGGAAAGAGAAAGGAGTAATTTATCTGGTAATTAATGCATATAATGAATTTTAGAGAATAATATTCAACCCTATATAACACTTGTTTTAAGTTAAATACTCAATATAAAAGTTGTTCTAGATAACAGAGGAAATTTTGCCAAAGTCAATTACCGTTCAAACCTTTGCAACGATTAATTTCGTTTTTAGCTGATAGTAATTGACTTTTTCAACTATCAAGGCCAGCTGAAAATTGCAGTTTATTTAGTGTTTTTAAGGGGGGGTACATATCAAGAAGCCAATTATTTCATTTATTTTTGGTTTGGCATTTACTAAAAATCATAAGTCTAATACTGGTGCTTCCAAATCAAATTCAGATTCTGTATTAGCTCCAAATGACAAACTAAATAAGAAAGCTAATAAAGGTAATATACATAATTCAAACTCCAGTACAAATTTAAGTAAAATTCGTGAAGACTTAACGTTATCAATTATTACTCCGCCCATAATATGCAATTGCAGAGGGTTTACTATTATTGCAGCTGTTACAAACACAAGGTCAAAAGGTTCAATTATTATAAAAAGCTCAAAATGGATACTAAATAAAAAGGAATACAGAACTGAACTTAGAGAAGAGCTTAAAGCAAGCGGTGATTCATTGCGAACTATTGAAGATATTAGAACCAGAACAGATTCATTATCAGAGAAAGAACAGAGAAAATTAAAAGCCATATATGAAAAGTTAAAAAGTGGTACTAAATATTTACGATTTAATATAACAAATGAAATAGTTGAAGAAATTATTCAAAATGAAACTATAGAATTGTCCTTGGTAGTAGAAGGGCAAAGCACAAGAGATAGGAAAGTAGTAAATATCACAAAAGAATTGAAGTTACAGAAAAATAGGATACTTCAAAAGCCTCCCCTTGCACCTGGAATAGTCGGTGGAAATTGGTATTTTGGAGATACTCATTCACATTCTACATATACATGGGATTATTATTTTGGAGATGGAATATACACTATTCAAGAATTGAAAGCCGTTGCAATAGTAGCTGGCTTAGATTGGCTTACCCTTACTGATCATGCGTATTGTCTGAATTCAAAAAAATATGAAACTCAAAAAAATACTGTTAAAGCTTTGTCTGACAGCACCTTTGCATTTCTGTATGGGGAAGAGCTTTCATGTGCGGAACTTATTAACAATACAAAATCCCGTGACACTTGTCATTGTAACGGAATAATGAATGAGACCTTTGTGCCATGCTCTACTGATATATTCAGAAAAGCATCGTCACCCGATTCACAGCAAGGTATTAATAATCTTAAGATGTATGGCGGATTAGTTACAATTAATCATGCTAATTGGGGCAAGGGGAATACAGAGCCTTGGAATTTTAATATAAATACCTATGCATATACTCATGGAGAAACAGGTATGGAAATTCTCAATGGAGGCTGGAGTGATACCAATAAAGGTTCAACCACCAGATGGGTTGACAAAAGATTATTACATGGCGAAAAGGTTTTTCCCTTTGCAGGTAGTGATACTGAATCTAAAAATAATCTTGGAAAATGCTACACTGTTACATATGCTGATAAACTGTCCCATTCTAATATAAAAAATAGTCTCATTAGCGGACATCACTATGTTACAACTTATCCTGGCTTAGCATTTTGGGTCGGAAAATTTGGAAAATCCACCTGGTATTGGATGGGTGATACTGTTTCTATTGAGAATGGGATTATAGAATTACATTTATCTTTTTCCGATACTACAGAGGGCTTGAACATTTATATAATGAAAGGTAAAATGGGATGGACATCAGAGCAGCAGGTTTATTCTACAGCCGTAGGTGCTGGAAAAGGCTCAATTACCACTAAATTGCATATTGAGAAGGGTTGCTATCTTAGGGCATATTGCATAGAAGAAAATGTAAGAGGTCATAGGGCCTATACTACACCTATATGGTTTGATTAAATAACGTTATTGTTATAAACTCAAACTTTGCATATAAAAAATGTATTGGTGCGGTAGATTTATAAACGGTTTGTTGCCAAAATAATTGCATAAACTTAACTTTTCATTTGATATTGCTACCACACCTTATATTACTAGGCTTTAAGCAGTATATTCAACTGCGAAGTTTGAGTTATAAATATGAAAGCATGTTTTGCAATTTGGCAAGGGTAAATAGTGTCTTGATGTAAACCGTATCAATAATATCGTGCTTGTTATTACGACAGTATATAAATATTGTATTTTAAATTTGGACATAGGTATAATATAAACAGGTATTGATATGATTATTGATATGACATAATATACGGAGGTTTCTATATGACACGGTTTACATTACCTAGAGATTTATATCATGGAAAAGGCTCTATCGAAGCTCTTAAGACATTAGAAGGCAAAAGGGCAATGGTTCTAATCGGCGGTGGTTCAATGAAAAAAAATGGTTTTCTTGACAAAGCCGTGAAATTACTAAATGAGGCTGGAATGGAAGTAGAGCTATTTGAGGGAATAGAAGCAGACCCATCTGTTGAAACTGTTATGAAAGGTGCAGAAGCAATGAGCAGATTTCAGCCTGACTGGATTGTTGCCATGGGCGGAGGTTCACCTATTGATGCCGCTAAAGCTATGTGGATTAAGTACGAATACCCTGAAATAACCTTTGAACAAATGTGTGTACCTTTTGGACTACCAAAGCTTCGCAAAAAGGCACATTTCTGTGCTATACCTACAACATCTGGTACAGCTACTGAGGTTACTGCATTTTCTATTATTACAGATTATCAAAAGGGTGTAAAATTCCCTATAGCTGATTTTGAGATTACACCGGATGTTGCTATTGTTGATGCTGATTTAGCAGCTACTATGCCTGCATATTTGATTGCACATACTGGTATGGATGCCATGACACATGCAGTAGAAGCATATGTATCAACTGCTAATTCTATATACACAGATCCGTTAGCTCTTTATGCTATAAAGACCATTTTTGAAAATCTTATTGGCTCATATAATGGAGACTTATCTAAGAGAGAAAAAATGCATGACGCGCAGTGTCTTGCAGGTATGGCGTTTTCAAATGCATTGTTAGGAATTGTACATTCTATGGCTCACAAAACCGGAGCTGCATTTAACAATGGTCATATTATTCATGGAGCTGCTAATGCAATGTACCTGCCAAAGGTTATTAAATACAACAGTAAGAATACTGAAGCCGCAAAGAGATATGCTGAAATTGCAGATTTTATAAAACTTGGCGGAAGTACAATAGAAGAGAAAATTGATTTACTCATTAAAATGCTTAGAAAGATGAGTGATGATTTGAATATTCCTCATTGCATAAAAAATTATGGTAATGACGGTGAAATATGTGACATGGGTATTGTTTCAGAAGAAGAATTTCTTAAAAAGCTGCCTAAGATTGCAGAACTTGCTATATCAGATGCATGCACAGGATCTAATCCACGCCAGCCTTCTCAGGAAGATATGGAAAATTTATTAAAATGTTGTTACTATGATACTGAAGTTGATTTTTAATAGATAAATAATTGCAAACAAATATATGTATTGCTTATATTAAACTAAACTCAAGCTTCCCACATAAAAAATCTATTGCTGCGGTAGAATTATCAATGGTTTATTGCCAAAATAACTCGAAAGTATAGTTGGTGCTTACATGGTGCACTAACCCAACTTTCGAATGAAAAGTCGAGCTATGCTTAAGTTTATCAGCTTGTTTTTCAGTAAACTAACTTATCTTATAAAATTATTTGACTTTTCATTTGATAATGCTACCACACCTGATATTGGCTTTAAGCAGTATATTCAACTGCGAGATTTGAGTAACTAAATACTAGCTATATGTGAAGATGACGCAACTCGTAAGGGTTACGTCATTTTTGTGCCAATAAGCAATGTTGGCGTACCAATTTGCGTTGTTTATTTATATGCTCTGAAAAGGTTACTATTCAGCCACTGAATATAGATATTTACTCAGTCACCATAAAAGAACAATTTTTAATGTAATTTGCATTAAGGTTCTTGTATTTTTATTGGTATAACTATACAATTAAGATGAATATCATCAAAATAAGGCAATTTACACTATAAAGTTAGAATAAAGGAGGGTTGCCTGTAAAACTAAACATATGAGAAATAATAATATACAAAAGATACTTTATAGTAAACCAAACATGATTTTCTTAGTTTTATAACACTAAAAAATTATAGTAAAAAGGAGATGTTTAGTAAATGATGAGAAATAAAAAGACAAATAGGATAACAGCCTTTGCAGTTGTATTAGCAGTACTTTTCACTGCAATGTTATCTGTAACTACTGTTACTGCTGCGTCTAGCATAGCGGTAGAACCAAGCTCAGGAGTTTTATATGGTGATTACAATAAGGATAATAATGTTGACGCTATAGATTTTGCATTGTTAAAAAAGCATTTGCTAGATCAAGTTCAAGAACCTATGGCTCATATGGATCTCAACGTTGACAGTAAAATAGATGTATTAGATTTTGCTGTTCTGAAAAAGTTTCTTTTAGGTACAATAGATACACTTCCTGAAGGCTCAATACCAGCTGCTCCTGGTGTTCAGTACATAGGACGTTTTGATACCAGTGATTCTGCAGGACCCAAATTTGCTTGGGGTACTTCTACTATTAAAGCTAATTTTAAAGGAACAGGAATCAGTGTAAAGTTAAAATCCTCAGGGGATAATTATTTTAACGTAATAATAGATGGTGTTGTAAAAACTCCAATCAATACACCAGCGGGATCATCAGTTTCTTATACACTTGCATCAGGTTTGATAAACGGAACGCATACAGTTGAGCTTGTTAAGAGAACAGAGGCACATATAGGTGAAGTACAGTTTTTAGGCTTCACTGTAACTGACGGAAGCCTATTAGCACCTCCTCCTGCATCATCGAAGCGCATAGAGTTTATAGGTGATTCAATAACATGCGGTTATGGAAATGAAGGCACAAGCCAGTACCAAAACTTTACTACAAAAAATGAAAATGCATATATGGCTTATGGTGCTATAACAGGCAGAATTTTAGGTGCAGATGTTACAACTGTATGCTGGTCAGGCAAGGGAGTAATACAAAACTATGGCGGAAATAAAGATGAACCAATGCCTACAGTTTATCCAAGAGTATTACCTTACGACAAAACAAAAATTTGGGATTACACCAAGTGGGTTCCTCAAGTAGTTGTTATCAACCTTGGTACTAATGATATCAGCACAGTAGCACTTGATGGAACTTTATTTAAATTGGAATATTCAAAGCTAGTAGATAAAATTCGCAGCCAGTACCCTAATGCTCATATTTATTGTGCTGTAGGGCCTATGTTATCAGGTGAACAAGTGACAAATATGAAGAAATATGTCGGAGATGTTGTTACTAATAAGAATTCTTCAGGTGATAAAAATGTACACTTTATTCAATTCCCTCAGCAGGATCAAGCTAACGGATTAGGCGAGGACTGGCATCCATCAGTAAAAACTCATCAATTAATGGCAGAGCAGCTTTCAAAACAGCTTAAGGCTGATTTGGGCTGGTAGTTCTATTTGATTTGTTTGTCTGTATATAATGAGTTCTAAGCTTAGATGTAAGTTGTCTGAGCTTAGGACTCTTTTATTGTAAAATTATTGGCTTAATAGCAACTAAAATTGTTATTAAAAGCCAGTAATATTGTGCTATGTATTGTTTTTTGGTTTTTATGGTGCTAAAATATGTTTGTGGGAATATTAACAAATATTTACTATGAACTTTAGAGGTATATTATTTATGCTGGTGTAGCACAGTCGGTAGTGCAGCTGATTCGTAATCAGCAGGTCAGCGGTCCGATTCCGCTCACCAGCTCCATAAAATTGGACTTGATACATGAGATTTTGAGGCGGCTAGTTATTCAATGATTTATAGAAAATATACTAGCAATTGCATGAAATTATTACTTTACTAAAATTAGAAAACAGTTAAAACGAGAGTTAAATTTGACTTACATTATTGAAGAGGTGATTATAAAGATGGAAATTGCTATTTTAATTAATGAATTTCCACCAAATATCCGAAGTAGCGTTGGCAGATATGCCGAGATGGGTATTAAGTATATTAATAAAGTTGAAAATACTAGTATGAGTGTTTTTACGACTAATACAGGATATTTGCCACAGCAGCAGGATGTAAATGGTATTACAGTCTACCGACCACTGAATTTTATTCAAAAAATTTCGATGAAGCTTAGGGAAAAGGTAGAATCATCTTTTTTTAGCCGTCTTTTCTTATTTATAAATGTTTTTATTAATAATTTTCAATTCTATAGACTTGTAAAAAAACGCCACCAAACAAACGCATTTGATGTAATAGTGATACATAGCTTAATACATAGCATTTCAGGCTTTTTATGTGCACGCAGGCTTGGAATTCCAGTTGTTTTTCATAAGCATAGAGGAGAATTTGCCAGAATGCCTGACTGGTGGAGACGTGACCCTTTTAAGCTAATGGAACTTACTGAAAGTGCTATGGAAAAGCTTTCTGCAAAGATAATTGTTCTTACTGAGGAGATGTATGCAGAAAATTTAAGTTATGGAATAAGTCCCGAAAAGCTAAAGATAATATCTAATGGATGTGAAGTTGAACTATTCCAGAATACTGATATAAATTGCTCTTGTGCAAAACAAAAAGCAGCTAATCTAAAAAAAGAACTTGAAATAGGCGATGATACAAAAGTAATCCTATATGTAGGAGCACTGACAGAGGATAAAGGTGTATTCAATCTTATTAAGGCAATAAAAATATTAGTTAACAATGGACATAAAGTAAAGCTTGTATTAGTGGGGTCAGGAAAAAACGCTAAGGTTCGGACGATAATAAATAGTTATGGTTTACAAAAAGAAATCCATGCATATTATAAAATAATTGATACAAACTGTCTTATATATCATTATGCAATTGCTGATGTATGCATTTTTCCCTCTATTACTAAGG
>JAEZIB010000085.1 GCA_023416275.1 Bacillota bacterium
ATGTTACTCCGCCTGTTGTTATTTACAATGAAATGCTAGAACAAGAGGGTAATTATATTGCTTTAAGAGAAGGAATGAGATATGTTGAAGAACTTGATATCCTAAACCTTGATGAGCAGCCCGATAATGAACTGAACATAATAGATGGAGGCGTTTATCTGATAACTGGAGGAATTGGAGGGATTGGACTTGAAATATGCAAATACTTGGCTTCAAAAGCGACAGTAAACCTTGTACTTGTTGGTCGTTCTAGTTTTCCAGAAAAAAAGGATTGGGAATTGATATATAAAAGCGGAAGCAATCAAAAGCTGATAAAAAAATTGGAGACAATAAATGAAATAGAAAGTACCGGTTCAAAGGTAATATATTATTCTGCTAATGTTGCTTCTGAAGCTGAGATGAGAACGGTGTTATGTCAGATAAAAGAAAAATGGGGAGTGCTTAATGGAATTATACATAGTGCAGGGATAGCAGGTGACGGATTTGCTTTGCGAAAGGAAGAAAGAGTCTTTAAGCAGGTGTTAAGTCCTAAAGTACAAGGTACATGGTTGCTAAATCATTTGACTTTAGATGAGAAACTTGATTTTATGATACTTTTTTCCTCAAATAATACCTTGGAGGGAATGCCAGGGCAGAGTGACTACACTTCAGCTAATAGCTATTTGGATGCGTTTTCGGCTTACAGGAATGGTGTTGGAAAGAGGACTATAACTATTAACTGGCCAGCCTGGAGAGATACTGGCATGGCTTATGAGTTTGGAGCTGCTGTTGATGGAATTATGAAAGCAATGTCGACAGAAGAGGCTTTGAATGCCTTTGAAAAATCTACTAACAAGGATATTGACAGAGTTGTAATAGGTGAGTTAAATAAAAACGGTTCTTTAAAGGGTGCTGCATTATCAGATATGAGGCTCAGGATTTCAGATAGAATTAAGAAGGATGTAGAACATATGTCAGACAATAACAAGATTTCAACGCAAAAGCATATAGATAAAGAGGAAGTTGACGTTGTTCTTAAAGGAAAGGGAAAAGAAGAGTATACCGAAACTGAAATGAGTATTGCCTTGATTTGGAGAGAAGTGTTAGGATTTGACGAGTTTAATATAAATGACAGCTTTTTTGATATTGGTGGAGATTCTATAATGTTAACTAAGGTTTATGAATTTATTGAGAAAAAATATCCTGGTAAAGTATTAATAGGAGATTTATTCTCATATCCTACTATTTCAAAAATCGCAGATTTTATTAGCAAAGAAGATAAAGCAAGAGAGAAAGATATTGGGGAAAAGAATGTAGAACTAGATATTTTAGCTATGTTTGACGAAATTGAAAAAGGTAATTTGTCAATGGATAAAGCTAACGTACTTATTGAGAAAATGGCTAATAAAAAATAAAATGGAGGTGATTTATAGATGGATTGTTTAATAATTGGATATAATGAGTCTATTTTTGAAGAAGATGTTGAACGAATGAAATCTATGGGCACTAATTCAATATCGTTTAAAGATCTAGGGCTTGGTTATATTAACTACAATAATAAGCCGTATAGAGCACTGGATATTCTTACTCATTTCTATTACGAAAATAGAGAAGGTAATAAGCGGGTATTTCATAATGCAGATGTTTTATGGCAGGTGATAATGTACTTAGGTACTTGTCTTAATAAAAATGGATTCAGTTTCGACTATATTAACCTATTTCAGTTTGAGAAAGAGAAGCTTAAAGAAAAACTGCTAAAGGAGGATATTGAGGCAATTGCCATTACAACAACAATATATGTAAGTGTCCATCCAATACTTGAGGTGGTTTCCTTTGTTAGAAAATACAATAAAACTGCAAAAATAATAGTAGGTGGTCCCTATATTTCAAAGCAGTGTGAGGAGATGGATACTGCATCGAATCAGTCTATTTTTAAGCTTATTGATGCTGACTTTTATATAAACAGTCTTGAGGGTGAAGCTACTCTGTTAAACTTGCTAAGAGAAATAAAAGGAAGTGGACATTATGATGGTATTGATAATATAGCATACAGGCATGGAGATGATTACATATTTACCAAAACCTCAAAAGAATCTAATTCACTTGAGGATAATATGATTGAATATTCACTTTTTCCAAAAGACCACATTGGAGAAACGGTAAATATAAGGACTTCAAAGTCTTGTCCTTTTTCATGTGCATATTGCGGCTTTCCTTTACGGGCTGAAAAATATTCCTTTATAAGTGTAGAACGCATTGAAAAAGAATTGAATGCGTTAAGGGATGTGGGGAGTGTTAAATATATCAATTTTATTGATGATACATTAAATATCCCAAAGGAAAGATTTAAAGAAATACTTAAAATGATGATAAGAAACAAATATAGCTTTAAGTGGTTCAGTTTCTATAGATCTGATTTTGGAGATGAGGAAATCATTGACCTTATGAAAGCTTCAGGCTGTATAGGAGTTTTCATAGGAGTTGAGTCAGCTAACAATGATATGCTAAAGAGAATGAACAAAACGGCCAAAGTAGAGCATTATTTAAAGGCCATACCTTATTTGAAAAAAGTGGGGATAACAATTTTTGTTTCAACAATAGTCGGGTTTCCTGGCGAAACCTATGAGACAGCAAAAGAAACAATTGATTTTATTGAAGAAACAAAACCAGACTTTTTTAGACCTCAGATATGGTGGAGTGATCCACTTACTCCGATATTGCTTAAAAAGGAGGAGTATGGAATAAAAGGACTGGGATTTAACTGGACTCATTATACTATGGATTCAAAAACAGCTTATGACTTATTTGAGAAAACATTTTTATCTGTTGAAAATTCAATTTGGGTTCCTGATCCCGGGTTTAATGCCTATGGAATGTACTATTTACTGCAGAGGGGAATGACGCTGCAACAGGTAGAAACATTTTTAAAGTGCTTTATTTCAGCCGTAAAATATAAAATACTTAACCCTGGCAAGGATAACGTATCTGGACAGGTTTTAGAGAATCTTAGGAATAGCTGCCGATTTGACGATAATGAGGTGCAGAATATCAATCAGATAGAAGAACTCTCTGGTGACAGATATAAAGAGGCTGAAAAGTACTGGGTAACGTTATTTAATTCATATAAAAAATCGTTTATTACTTCAATAGATAAAAGAGATGAATTTTCAAATAGTAAGACAGTATCTTATAAATTGTGTAAAGAGCATGTTGCAGAGAAAAATTACAGAGATGTTTTGCTTGCTGCCTATAGTTTGGTACTATCTAAGCTTAATGTACTTGATAAAATTACAATATTAGCGGCAGATGACAATGAATACGTATTTCCTATAGTGCTGAATACTAGTGATAAAAAGACAGCTGGAGAGTTTATTGATGAGATTGGCATAAAGATATCAGAAGCTGCGAGACACAGAACTTATGCCCTTAATATTTTGGCTAATCCTGTACGAATGGGGGAATATGGCTTGCAATGTCCTGAATTTACATATGGATTTTTAGAAACAAAAAACAATGAAATTCAGATGGTTGATAGACTAAATTATTTCCCGGGGATTTATGATGAAATAGGAATTACTTTTAGGGTATTCAAGGACAATTTAGATTACCAATTGTTTTTTGACTACAAGGATTCTATTTATTCATTTGAAGATGCAGATAAAATAGGAAATTATATGATGGCTATAATAAAAATTTTATATGAAAACCCAGACATCTTAATTGAAGATGTAAAAGTGTTCGAAAGGGAAGACAAATTGCTGAGTGAATTTGAAGAAGAAGAGTTTAATTTTTAGTGGTTGATGAATTTGAACTTAAGCTGTAAAAAAGAAGGTTTTCCTCTGCGAAGCAGAGGCTTTCCACTAATAGTTTCACTATATTTTTGTGCCCAAATGGGGCGTGGGAGGTTAATATGGATTTACATAATGAACAAAAAATGCTTGAAAGCAGGTTCTATTGGCTAAAAAAGCTATCAAACAGTGTAGAGGCTACAGGAATAAAACAGGATTTCTACAGAATAGAAAACCGTGTGAGGGATGATAAGACAATTGAAATAGAAATAAAAGAGGAATTGTGTGAAAAACTAAATAAACTAGCAAACGGAAAAGAATTTCTACTATATGCAATATTACTGGCAGCACTCAATGTATGTCTATATAAATATAATGCTAGTGACAGAATTACTGTAGGCAGTCCATGTTTAAAAAAAGAGGGCTATGACCAAGCAGAAAGCAATTCAATTGTAATTGTAAATAAAATAGACGGAGATTTGTCATTCCGAAATTTTCTATTGAGCGTCAGAAAAAACTTATTATCAGATTATGAAAATCAGGAATATCCTATTGCTACTCTTATAGAGGATCTTGGGCTTAACACAGTGCAGGATAGATGCCCGCTTTTTGACATTATGTTAATTTTAAAAAATATTCATTGTGAAATAAAGAATGTGAACAACGATATTACAATGACTTTTTCAAAAAACTATGAAAGAATAATAGGTCAATTAAGCTTTGATGGCAGCATTTATAGGCAGGAAACCATTAAAACTTTTATAGACTATTATCTAAATGTACTCAATTGCACACTTGATAATACAAATATGGAAATATCGAAAGTTGGTATATTGGGTTCTAAAGAATTAGAGAAATATGATAACTGGAATAAAAATAGTAGGTCATACAACAAGGAAAAATGTGTACATCAGCTTTTTGAAGAACAGGCCAAAAAAACCCCAGATGCAATAGCTGTTGTATATGGTGACAAAAAACTTTCATATGCCCAATTAGATAAAAAGTCTAGTCAGTTGGCAAGATATATGAGGAAGCAGGGGGTAACCCCAAACAGTCTGGTAGGTATATGTTTGGAACCGTCAGTTGAAATGGTAATAGGACTAATGGGGATATTGAAAGCAGGGGCCGCATATGTTCCTGTAGATGCAAAATATCCAAAAGACCGCATTAACTTTATGCTGAAGGATGCAAGTCCTGTTATTGTGTTAACGAAGGCACAATTTTCTGAGTTATTGAATGATATAAACTCCAATTTAATATATCTTGATGCAGAATGGAGTAAAATTGATGACGGAGATAGTGAAAATATTCATTTTGAAGGAATAACAACAAAAAATTTGGCCTATATTATATATACTTCAGGTTCTACTGGAAAACCAAAAGGTTCAGGTGTTTATCAGCAAGGCTGGGTGAACTTATTGAATTGGTTTATTCAGGAGTTTGATATAAGTTCAAAAGATAAAGTATTGCTGATATCATCATTTTCATTTGACCTTACCCAGAAAAATATATTTGCTCCCCTAATAACTGGAGGAGAATTGCATATACCTGTAACAGAGTATTATGACCCTGATTTAATACTTAAATTGGTTTTTGATAAGGGTATAACACTCTTAAACTGTACACCAAGTGCTTTTTATCCTTTGGTGGATTTAGAAGCCTTTAATAAGCTGGCTACCATAAGGTATCTGTTCTTAGGAGGAGAGACTATTTCATTACCTCGGCTGAGAAAATGGACAGAATCAGAATATTATTCAGCAAAAGTTGTAAATACATATGGACCTACTGAATGTACGGATATTTGTTCATCTTATACTATTACTGAAAATGATTTTGAAAATATAAGTACAGTTCCTATTGGGAAACCAATTTATAATGTACAATTATTTATTCTAAACAGTTTCAATGAAAAGGTTCCACTAGGAATGCCAGGTGAATTGTGTATTGCAGGAGATGGAGTAGGTATAGGTTATATAAATGATGAAGAACTGACAAAAGAAAAGTTTATTATTAATCCATTTGATAATAGCAATAAAGAACTTCTGTACAAGACGGGTGATTTAGCTTGTTTTTTACCTGACGGTAACATTAATTATATTGGCAGAATGGATCATCAGGTAAAAGTACGTGGTTTTAGAATAGAATTAGGCGAAGTTGAAAACGCACTTAAGCAGCATAACGCTGTAGAGGAAGCTGTAGTTCTTGTAAAGGAGAGTTCATCTGGAGACAAAAAGCTTGAAGCCTTTCTTGTTCCAAACCAGCAAAATGCATATGTAGTAAAGAAATTAGCTGAATTTGAGCGAAAGGGTGTACTTGATAAACATAATATATATGAATTACCAAACAAGATGACGGTTTTTAACCTAAATAAAACAGAAACAGAATTTATATATAGAGAAATTTTTGAAGAGATGGCTTACCTGCAAACAGGCATAATACTTGAGGAAGGAAGCACTATCATGGACGTTGGTGCTAACATAGGCTTGTTTTCAATTTTTGCAAAGCAAGTATGTAACGGAAATGCTCAAGTATATGCTTTTGAGCCTATTGATCCAATCTTTGACGTTCTTGAGAAAAACATAGAGCTATATGGCAATAATAAAGTGAAAGTTTTTAAATATGGATTGGCGGATATACCAAGAAATGAAGAAATCACCTACTATCCAAATGTTTCAATTATGTCAGGAAGATATGCAGACAGTGAGGAAGATCATGTAAATATTAAAATTACAATACTCCATGAAATATCACAAAATGACAATAAGGTAGAACTCTCCGAGCAAGAAATAGATGAGCTTGTTAGGGAACGCTTAAGAAGTGAGACTTATCAATGTCAGTTAAAAACAATATCTGAAGTGATAAAGGAGAACGATATTAAAAAGATTGATCTTCTTAAGATTGATGTTGAGAAGAGCGAGTTAGATATATTAAAAGGAATTTCCGACGAGGATTGGGGAAAAATTAAGCAAATAGTTCTAGAACTCCATAATATAAATGGAAGGTTGTCTGAAGTCAAGTCGCTTTTGGAAACAAAAGGATATGATGTGACTTATTTGAAAGACTCAAAACTAGAGGATAACGAAATTTATAATGTATATGCTGTCTCAAGTGACATGAAGAAAAATGAGAAATCTACTAGTTTAAGTGAAATGGAATCAATGGCATGGTGTAGTGGAAGAGCAATGATTGAAGACATCAGGGAATGGATTAAACATAAGCTTCCAGAATATATGATACCATCAGATTTTACATTGGTTGATGAAATTCCTCTTACACCAAACGGAAAGGTCAACCGTGAAGCTTTAATGGAATATGCCCAGGAGCACAAACAAGTTAAAAATGATTTTGAGGCACCAAGAAATGCCTTAGAGGATACAATTGCAAAAATATGGACAGAAGTGCTGGAGATCGAATCAGTTGGTATAAATGATAACTTTATTCAAATAGGAGGACATTCTTTACTTGCTACAGCAATAATATCCCGATTACGAAAGATATATAAAGTAGAGGTGCCTATTTTTATGTTTTTTGAAAATCCTACAATTAGTAAGCTGGCTAAGGTATTTCAAGAATTAATAGAAAAAAGCAATTCATAATTATGGTTAAAGACACTAGAAAGGAAGATTAAAAAATGGCTGGAATTATTTATTCTGATTACTATTTACCTGAGCATTGCTTACCTGTATGGGATTTTCTAAAATGCAGTAAATATAAGCATGCTCGAAATGAAGATTTTTGTGAGTGTTTTATAAGCCAGAGTAAGCAGGAATTAATATGTATAGAGCTGGAAAAAGATGAAATACAGATGCTAAATGTAATAATGAAAAGATTTTTTGAAAACTGTAGTGTCCCAAGGGATCAGATTACTCAAATTATTTATACAAGTTTGGACAATTGGAATAAAAATGGAGTGTACATACCTTATTATATTCAGGAAAACTATGGGCTAAGCAACGCTTCTGTAACCGGAGTGGTACAAGAGTGTGTTACAACCCTTCAAGCATTTCAATATGCAAGTGCTTTAGTAGACAGCGGTATGGAAAAAAATGTGTTAATAATATCAGTTTGCTACGGAAGGCAGATGGAAGATAGGTATACTGGAACAACAGTTGTAGGGGATGGGGCTAGTATAGCTCTGATAGGTAAGAACAATTACATAAGTGAGATTAGTGGTTCTGCCTCATTATCTGATGGAAGATATAGCTTTTATAAGTATAATAACATGACTCCTAAAATAAGTGGATTGGACATTGCAAAAAAAGGAGCAGATTTCATACTGAAGCTTTTACATGATAATAATTTAACTTTGAATGATATTGATTTGATTATTCCTCAAAATATTAATTACTCGGAATATCACATGTATTCTCAGAATATGGGAATATCAATTGATAAATTTTTTGATAAAAATATCTGCAAGGGAGGGCATCTAGCTGAAGTAGATTCTGTTAGAAATTATACTGATCTAATTAAAGACAATTTTCCTAAACCATTGGAGAAAGTTCTGCTATATGGTTCGGGAACAATAGGAGACGGTATGGATGCTGTGTTCAATGGAGTTATTCTAGATATTAGGAGGAAAGCAAATGAGTAATTTTACTAATTATATTCTACAAAACACTATTGATGGTAAAATTGAAAAACATGTTGGGGCTGAAATGATTAAAATGCTTATGGAAGACAAGCATAATGAAGCTGCAAAGGATATTGCTATCATAGGAATGGCAGTTAAAATGCCCAAAGCGGATGATATTGAGTCTTTTTGGCAGAATCTGCAAGATGGTGTGAATTGCATACGGGATATTCCAGAAGCTCGAAAAAAAGACATGGAAGATTTACTAAGCATTGAGTTTGATTTTACAAATAATCAGACACAATTTATTAAAGCAGGTTATATGAACGATATTGATAAATTTGACTATAAATTTTTTAATATTTCTCCACTAGAAGCAAAATTAATGGATCCCAGCCATAGAATATTTCTTCAGACAGCTTATAAAGCTATAGAAGATGCTGGATATATAAAAGAAAAGTTAGCAGGAACCAGTACTGGAGTTTTTGTAGGCCATAGTAGTTCAAATATTTATGGAAGTTATATTACAAGAACAGAGCCACAGTTAACAAGTATTTCTATACCAGGAAATATGTCGTCAATTTTGTCTGGCAGGCTATCATATATTTTGGATTTAAAGGGACCAAATATGTTGATAGATACGGCATGTTCATCATCACTAGTTGCTATTTATCAAGCATGTAAAGCTATTAGAGCAGGAGATTGCGAACAGGCTATTGCTGGAGGAATAAGGATAAACCTTTTTCCAGTGGAAGGAGCCTATGAAACAGGAATTGAATCTAAAAATAACAAAGTCAAAACTTTTGATGATAATTCTGATGGAACCATTTGGGGAGAAGGGGCAGCTGTTATACTGCTCAAACCGCTAGAGAAGGCTTTGGCAGATAAGGACAATATATATGCTGTTATTAAAGGCGTTGCTGCTAACCAAGATGGGACATCAATCAGTATGACAGCACCAAATTCTTTGGCTCAAAAAGACGTTATTCTAAGTGCATGGAAAGATGCAGATATCAATCCAGAGACTATATCGTATATTGAAGCACATGGTACAGGAACAAAATTAGGAGATCCTGTAGAAATTACGGGAATTCAAAAGGCTTTCATGGAATATACGGACAAAAAGCAGTTTTGTGCAATAGGCTCAATAAAACCAAACATCGGACATCTTGATAATGCATCTGGAATAACTGGTATAATAAAAGCTGTGTTAGCCCTTAGGAATAAGGTCATACCACCGTCTTTAAACTTTGAAACACCTAACCGGGCTATTTCTTTTGAGCAATCGCCAGTTTATGTTGCAGATAGAAAGATAAAGTGGGAAACAGATGGCTTTCCAAGAAGATGTGGGGTGAGTTCATTTGGCTTTAGTGGGACAAACTGCCATATAGTTCTTGAAGAGGCGCCTGAAATAGAACAAAGTCCTATTGAAACATCTGTGCCACTAGTACTTACTCTGTCTGCTAAAAGCAAGGACGCCTTGTGGAATCTAATAAAAAGTTATCGTGAATTCTTATGTAAAACTCAATTGAAATTGAAAGATATTTGCTATACTGCAGCAACAGGAAGAAATCACTATGAACACAGGCTGGCTATCAAAGTAAATAGTATAGAAGCTGCCCTAATGAAGATAGAAAGTTTGAACAAAACTTATCTTGACGAAGAGTATGAAGAAAACGGTATTTATTATAGGCATACGGGTTCAAAAGGAAAACTTTTGCACGAGAAAATTGACAATAATAATGAATTGAACTTAAAAAATATTGATAATCTTATTAAAGAATATATAATGGGTTTTGATATTGATTGGGAAAAATTATATACCAATACTGAAGTAAGAAAAGTAAATATACCCACCTACTCATTTGAAGAAAATAGATGTTGGGTAGACTGGGAAAAATCTGAAAAAGAACAACTAAATACAAATGGGAAGTCATTGAAACATCCCTTACTAGACCATTTATTAGTGGAATCAATCAATCAAAAGATATATGTTACAAAGCTTACTCCTGAAAAATACTGGGTACTTGATGAACATCGTATTATGGGAAGCCCTGTAGTTCCTGGAACTACATACCTAGAAATGATAAGAGAAATCTGCGCATTAAATGATATGGAACAAGCTGTTACATTAAAAGATGTTTATTTCATTGACCCACTGTTAGTAAATGAGGGTCAATACAAAGATGTACAGGTTATAGTTCAACAGGATAAAGGAACCATTAAGTTTACTATTGCAAGCAAAATGGAGGACAAGTGGATAAGGCATGTTGAGGCGTATGCTCAACCATGTGACAATTTACATGGAAGTATTGATTTAAATAAAATTAAAAATAAGTGCAAGGAAAAGGGTGTTATAGATAAAGAAAAATATGTTACTGATTCAGCTGTTTTTGGACCTAGATGGAGAAGCTTAAAAGAGGTGTATATTGGAAAAGGAGAATTTTTGAGTTATTTTGAACTCCCTGAGGAATTTACTGAAGATATAAATGAATATAAGTTGCATCCTGCTCTGCTGGACTGCGCTGTTAATACAAGCAATGGGCTATTAGGAGACGGGGTTTACTTGCCGCTTGCTTATAAGACACTAAATATTTATAGAGCCATGCCAAGTAAGTTTTATAGTTATATAAAGAGAACTGATGAGGAGGACAAGAAAACAGATAGTGCTTCTTATGACATCATGTTATTTTGTGAAAACGGTGATGTGTTTGCAGATATAAAAGGCTACATGGTGAAAAAAATGAGCGATGTCAATAGCAGGTTCAGAGAATTAGCAGGAAAAGCAGGACTTTATTATGAAACAAAATGGGTTTCAATAGAAGAAGAGTTCACTGCGTCACTTCAAATGAAGGAAAGAGTTTTAATATTCACAAATGAAACGGGTATTGAAGATAACCTTACATTGTTGATGAAAGCTAGCGGAGCTGAGATAATTGAGGTGTCTATCGAAGATTGTTATAAGCAAATTAGTAATAGTAAATATGCAATAGGTACTACAGGAGCAGATTATGTACGACTATTAACTGATTTAGTTAATAGAGATTTTAGACCTACTAGAATAATACACCTAACTAATGTTGGAAAAATTAATCAGGCAAATGTACGAAATGAGCTGAAAGCTGTTAAAGATAAAGGTGTTTTAAGCCTTTTCCATTTAACAAAAGCTTTATATGAGTGTGAAATAAAAGATAATATACAAGTAGTGTTAGTAGCTGAATCTTCAACTGAAGTAACTGGTCAGGAGCAATATATAAATCCTCAAAACGCTGCATTTTTAAGTATGGGAAAGGTAATAGCTAGTGAGTTTCCAAATCTTAATGTACGTTGCATAGATATTGACGAAAACACAGGTACAAAAATTATACTGAATGAAATTTTGTCTCAAGATAAGACTCCTTTGACTGCTTACCGTAATGGTCAAAGATACCTTGAATATATGAAAGAGCTTTCTATTGCAGAGAAGCCTTTAGAACCAATTTCTGTCAAGAGTGATGGAATATACATTATCACTGGTGGCTTTGGCGGATTGGGTATTGAAGTTTGCAAGTATTTATCTCAGAAATCAAAATCCAATATTTGTCTTATTGGACGTAAACAGCTCCCACCCGTGGAAAATTGGGATAGCATTATACAAAAAAAAGAAGATGCCAAATTATGTGACAGACTTAAAGCTATAAGACAAATGCAGGCTGGTGGGGCGAATATTGGTTACTTTAGTGCGGATGTATCAAACTTTGAACAAATGGAGGATTTAATTGGAAGACTACGTTCTGAATTTGGTGCTATTAAAGGAATTATTCATGCTGCTGGTGTAGCTGGAGATGGCTTGCTAATTAACAAAAGTGAAGAAAAATTCTGTAATGTAATTAATCCTAAAATAGATGGAACTTTGATACTTGACATACTAACACAAAATGACCCAGTTGATTTCTTCATATTGTTTTCATCTATTGTGGCACTTGCTGGGGGAGTTGGTCAGAGTGACTATACAGCTGCTAACAGCTTCTTGGATGCTTTCTCTTTCTACAGAAACAAAAAAGGAAAAAGGACACTGTCAATTAATTGGACTGGTTGGAAGGAAACTGGAATGGCTGTAGATTATGGCGTTGACTTTAATGGGGTATTCAAAGGTATTTCTACTGATGATGCAATAAAGACCTTTGATGAGGTTGTAAATAAAAAAGTCAATCGGGCAATTATAGCAGAACCTAATTATCATAACATTATTTTTGAAAATGAAGCCAATTTTCCATTAAAGCTTTCAGAAGAAATGCGATTTGCAGCAAAAAAAGTAAGGGAAAAAGTAGACAAGAGTAAAGGCAAAGAAGCAAAGAGCTGGATAAATAATGTAAAACTAAAGGGTAAGCCAGATGGCAGCTATACCAAGACGGAGCTTAAAGTTGGTCAAATATGGGGTGAGGTGCTGGGAATAGACGAAATTGATATACATGAAGATTTTATTGGACTAGGTGGTAATTCATTACTTGCCCTCAAGTTAGAAGCAGAAATGGGAAAAGAAAATCTTGAAATAGAGTATGCTGATATCAGCTGGTATCCTACAATCTCTGAATTATCAAAATTTGTAGATGAAAAACAAAATAGTAACTGTGACGGAGAAAATAGTATCCAAGAGAGTATAGTAAATTTAAATAGTAATACTGAGGTGAGCATAAAAGAAGAAAAACAAGTTAATGAAGTTATAGAATTAGATAAAGATTATATTGCTAAAGAAATGGAACTCTTATATAAGACACAGGATTTTGGGGAATCTAAAGATATTATGCCAAATGAAAATACAGAATATTTGCATTTGGGTTTGCCTTTATGTATTGAAGACGAAAAGGTACACTTAGATAGGACATCTCATTCTGGGGAATGGAAAGAGCTTACAGTTGTAATGCAAAAGGATATTACAGTGTATTTGCATTGGAGCTTGCCTTTATGTGTTGTTCTGGCTCATGATAAGTTTTTACCATGGTTTTACAACAAATTTATACAAATATTCTCACATACTAATGAAAATGGTTTTGTGTTGCTTAATTATCTTGAGAATTATAACAACATATGCGAAATTGGAAAATATCAAGGCTTGGGAGTAAATGTGCTGAAGAATATACCATCTATAATTGATTTTGTTATTGAAAACATAAACAACGGATATTATCTCATTATCAATTTGGATGAGAGCCTTCTTCCCAATAAAACTGCATATGGTAGTGATCATTTCATCCATGAATCTTTAATATATGGATATGATAACGAAATAGGACAGATAAAAGCAATTGGCTTCAATGAAAATCATATGTTTACTAAAATTGAGTTTGAATACGATTTATTTGTAAAGGCATATGAAAGTGCAAAGATAAATTACAGAGAAACATCTATGCACTGCGAATGGGCTTCAATCCGTCTTGTAAAGATTAATGAAAGTGATAATGAATATCCATTTTCTCTTCAAGTATTTACACAGGAGCTTAAGAACTATCTGTTTTCCATACAAGATAAGGCTAAAACATACATATATGACTTGGAGCATAAGGGTGGCTCGTATGAATGCGGTTTTAAGGTATATGATGTCTACATAAACAATTTGAAAAAGATGCTTGACGGAATATTTACAATGGACTACAGAGCCACACATTTACTTGCCGAACATAAGAGGTGCATTTATAACAGACTTGTATTTATAATGTCTAAATATGACATGCCAACTGAGTTTAAGGAATTATGTGGTGATTATGCAAAAATAGCTGACAGATTCGAGCAAATACGAATTAAAGCCTATATCCAGTCTAGGCAACAAATTGAATCCAATATATTATCAGACGAACACAAGCATGCTATTATGGAAATCATAGATAGAGTAGATGAGCTTAAAAATGAGGAGAAAAATATTTTATTACGAATATATGAACATTTAAATTCTATTGCAAATAATATAAAGATTTAATTTTTTATCAATCAAAACCGAAAGGATGATATATTTATGAAAAAAGTAGCATTACTTTTTCCTGGACAAGGATCCCAATATGTAGGTATGGGAAAGACTTTACATGAAAAATACTCTGTAGTAAGAGAAACTTTTGATGAAGCAAATGAAGTGCTTGGGTTTGATATTAGAAAACTATGCTTTGAGGGAGGTATGGAAGAGCTTACAAGAACAGAAAATACTCAACCTGCAATTTTGACAACGAGCGTTGCAATGTTTAAGGTGTACATGCAAGAGATAGGAATGGAACCATCCTTCTTGGGAGGACACAGTTTAGGTGAAATTACATCATTAACATGTGCTGGTGGAATAAAGTTTAGCGATGCTGTAAAAATTGTACATAATCGTGGAAAGTTCATGCAGGAAGCAGCATCAGAAGGAATTGGTGCAATGGCTGCGGTTAGCGGTTTAAAACAGCAAGTTGTTGAAGAAGAGTGTCTGTTGGTAAAAGGAGATGATAAGCTGGTAGTTGTATCTAATTATAATTCTCCTAATCAAATTGTTATATCAGGCCATAAAAATGCAGTGGAGGAAGTAGGGAAGAAACTTCAAGAAAAGGGTGGAAGAATAGTACCTCTCAGTGTTAGTGCTCCTTTTCATAGCCCATTAATGAAACAGGCAGCAGTGAGATTAAAAGAGGAGCTTAACAACTATGAATATGGTAAGCTAAAGTGGCCCGTTTTGTCTAATGTAACGGCTTTGCCTTATGAAGATAGCAGTATGATTATTAGAAATCTGGAAAGGCAAATCACAGAACCTGTACAATGGCAATTAATAATACAATACTTGGAAAGCCAAGGAGTAGAGTTTGGCATTGAACTAGGACCAAAAACTGTATTGAAGAATCTAATGAAGAGTAATAGCAATCTAATAAAGGGTTATGCATTTGATGTAGAAGAGGATGTACTTTCATTAAAGAATATTGAAGGTGGCACTGAAAATATAAAAACAGAAGAAAAAAACAATAGAATAAAAGTGATTGAGAAATGTATAGCCATTGCCGTCTGCACAAAAAACAGCAATTGGGACAATGAAGAATATCAAAATGGAGTAGTTATACCCTACAGAAGGATTCAGGAAATGCTTTTACTTTTAGAAAAGGAAGGGAAGGAACCTAGTTTAGAACAAATGCAAGAAGCATTAGAAATGCTTAGATCGGTATTTAATACAAAGAGAACACCAATAGATGAACAAATTGAAAGGTTTAATCAAGTGTTTAGCGAAAGTGGAACGCGCAGACTGTTTACTGATTTTATTATGCCTGCTTGAAGGTAGACATAAATAAAATTTAAGTAGATTTAATATATAGTGACAACAAAAAAACTAATTTACTCAGTTACTATTGAAAGGATAACTACTAATAGACCAGTCCTATTTTACACTGGTCAATTAGTAGTATTTTTTTCGTGATTTTTTGCGCTAACACGGGAGGTTAGTATGCATCTGGTCCTATTGACAATAATTAACTATTAAGTTAAAATATATAAAATTAATAATTATTGGTTTTATTAAATAATTATGTAATTAACTGAAATCTTTTGTTGTTTCGTCGAAGGGTGAAGTAGTTCTCTCCTTTGGTCGCCTGTTAGGGCACCTTGCGAACGAAGAAAAATCGGTTTGCACTGAAGAGCTGAGCAAAAGCAAATTTTCTTGTAAAAAAGAGGGTGATAGAGCTAAATAAACTTACTATCCAGGATTTTAGAGTTTTAACATTTATTCAGTTATATGATTTATAGTATTTAAAACGAAATAAAATTTATAAAAGCAGCCATATTTTTTAAGGTATTATAATTTGCAAAATTATAGTTAGGACAAAAAATATGAAGGAGATGATTAAAATTATAAAGTATTTTCAAGATCCAAATAGTAAAGATATTAGCAGCTACATAGAAATGATAAAGAGCTTGGACAGCTTTGTAAGCAAGCATGTGGATACAGACAAAAGCAGACTTAACGGAGAAATTGAGTGTTCTTACTATGAGTATTTAAAGGGGTGTAAGTTATCTCAGGAAAGCAGAGAACCCACCGAAGTGTTTGAGGAAATTTCTGAGCTTTTTAAAGGAACTGTTAGATGGAATTACCCTGGTACAATGATAAATATAAACCCACCTGCAAATTTACCTGCAGCCGCAGCAGGCTCGTATACTATGTTTATTAATCCTAATTTTGCACAGGACATGCTGACCGGAAACTTAATAAAGTCCGAACTGGAAACCTGCAAATATTTAGCTGAACTGGCTGGATGGGATTGGGAAAATTCACATGGAGTTTTTACATTCGGTGGGAAATCTACGGTTATGTATGCTGTAAAAGCAGGACTACAAAAATGCTCAAAGGATATTAGCAAAAATGGTATAAAGGGAGATGTTTTTGTTGTTTCCACCATTCAAGGGCATCCTTGCCACGCTGAAGTATGCGACTGGCTTGGGATTGGAAAAAGTAATTGCCTGAAAATGCCTGTAGATGATAACGGAAGAATGTTAATTGAAGAGTCAGAAAAGATCATTTCAGAGCGCATTAAAAAAGGTGGAATTTTGGCATGTATTTTGGCTAATGGAGGAACTACTCTACAAATGACAGTAGATCCCATAAAGGAAGTTGTTGATATGAGGGATAGACTTGTAAAGAAATTCTCCCTAAATTATTTGCCCCATGTTCATGTGGATTCGGTTATTGGATGGACATGGTTATTTTTTGAAAATTACGATTTTAATCGAAATCCCCTTGGCTTTGACACAAAGGTCTTATCAAAAATCAGGACAATGTTTTTAAGAGTATCACAAATTACCTATGCTGATTCATTTGCGGCAGATTTTCACAAGACTGGTTTTTGTCCATACGTAGCAAGTGTATTTATGTCCAGAGATAAAGCACATATATACAATTTGGGAAATGCTCAGCCAATCGAATTAAATGAATTAGAATACGGAAATTATTCTCCGTTCCAATATACAATGGAATTATCAAGAGCGGGAACAGGGCCTGTTTCGGCGCTTACTACGCTGAAGTGCTTTGGTTATGAAGGCTTTCAAAAGGTAATAGGCAGCTTGATGACTGTTGGCGAGTATATCAAAGCCTCTCTTAAGGAGAATAATGAGTTTGAAGTAATAAATGATAAAACGGAAGGTTTTGTAACATTGTTTATTATTAAACAGCCAGGTGATAATATAAAATATAGCGAGCTATCAGACATGGACAGTAAAAATGCAGCTCTCGTAGTGGAATATATTTATCATTTCTTTCTTTATTTAATAGATAAACAGACTAAGGGAGAGTGTTCCTTTTCCTTAGAATACTCGGAGGGCTATGATGTAACGAAGAGCGGAGTTAAAATTGGAGTTCTTAAAGCATTTCCAATGTCTCCGCTTGCAAATAAAGAAAATATGAGCAGTATAATAAAGGAACTATTTGAATTAAAAAAGGAATACGATAAGTGCAGAGATGATTTTTCTCCTTACGAAGTTTTACATAGACCTAGGGCATTTGTTTGCAGGTAGAAAAATTAGTTTGTTATATTTTATAATTCTTATATAATATTTATTATGCGTAATAATCTACTAACGAAAATGTAATGAGTTAGTGCCAATGCTATGTCTTTATGGGTAAGTATGGTGTATAAAAGTATAAGCTACGGCACTATCTCCCGACTAATTTCTTTAACCTTCCTGCAAACGATGAGTTTTTTTTCTCTCTCCATTCAGTAAGAGATCTGTCAACTTCCTGAAAGTGCTTGTCAAGCTTGAGTTCTAGCTTGCGATTGCTGTTTTCAATACAAGCTCCAAGCTCTAACTTTGATTTTAGAATATCTTTTGACAGGTACTCTCTTGAGGACAGAATTTCCGCTGAAACATTGCCTAAAAGCTCATTTTTAATACTATTCAAGGTTTCCATTATTAAAGCTAGCTCTTGATTACTTAGTTGATTAGAATTAGTGCTTATTACTGCAGGCAAACTTTCAGCATTGCATTTAGTGAATTGTAGCTGCTCTTCAATAATGTTCTCGTCTTCAAGAATTTTCCTAATGGCTTTAAGTTCAAGCCCTTGGTCTCGCATTGTTTTAATCTGATACATTAAGTTTGCATGATTTGTAGTGTAATAGCGCCTGCCTCTTGAATCTTTAGGGATTTTTAGACCAAATTCCTTTTCATAAAACCTCAAAGCATGATCTGTAATATTTAAATATTCACTTAACTCTGTTATTGAATACCTTTCTTTTAAAACGTCCATACAAAAATACCTCCTGAATCACACTAACATGATTTTTTCATTTGTATAAGGTGAAGTTAACTATTTTGCTCATTTCAACAGCAAAAATAATTAATTACTTCCACCTTGATATGCAAATTAGTATAACACAAGAGATATTATGTGTAAAATATTACCAAATCACAAGCCCATTATTTCCAACACACTTTTAATATCTTGAGGAAGTTCTGCATTGAAAATAATTTCTTTTTTTGTTTCTGGATGCAGGATTTTAGTAGTGTGAGAATGTAAAGCTTGTCTTGAAATTAAAAAATCTCTATAGTCTGAATACAGTGTATCACCATAAATGGGGAAGCCCATTGCCTGACAGTGAACTCTAATTTGATGTGTTCTACCTGTTTCTAACTTAAATTTAAGCAGAGCAGCATTGTATTTTGAGAAACTTTCTATCACCTCATAGTGAGTAACTGAAGGTGCCCCAGAGTCTGAAATCCACCTAAGCATAATGCTTTCAGGCTTTCTGTCGATAGGCAGATTTATAGTGCCCTTATTGTTTGCAGGAATACCTTGAACAATGCCTAAATACTCTTTTTCAAACACTTTATCTTGCATTTGCTGTATTAGAATATCCTGTGCAAACTGGTTTTTGGCAAAAATTATGATGCCAGAGGTTTCTCTATCAAGTCTGCTAACAGGTCTGACTTTCTTTTTTATCCCCTTTTGCTTCAGATAATAAACAATTCCATTGGCAATAGTTGAATTGGGATGATTAAAGGTGGGGTGAACAACAATTCCTGGCTGTTTATTAAGTACCAGAAGGCATTCGTCCTCATAGATAATATCTATAGGAATATTTTGAGGCTCAATATTATCGCAGTCCTCTTCAAGTTCAAGCTCAGCTATAAGTACCTCATTTTCGCTTACAATATAATTGGTTTTGACAGGCATATTATTTATCATAATTTTATTTTGTAATTTTAGTTTATTTATAAACTTTGTGGAAAGCTGCAATCTGCTTTTTAAAATAATTCTTACAGGCTTTCCGGCATCGTTATTGTCTATAGTATGTTCTAATATCATATTTATGTCCATGCCGCACATTTTACACGAAGAACAATAAGAAAATATAAATTTCCTTTAAATGACATGGACTTGGCACCTCCATTAAAAGTATTTGTAATTTCTTTCGCACTTTCCTCTCAAACCTCATAACGACAAGTGCTGTTATATTAATTTCATTTAAAATATGGAATCAAATTAATAATAGTCGCATATGCAGTGAAGCTAGCAAATGTTGCTCAATAATATTAGTCACTGGCATATTCAGCAATTGTTTTGGCAACAAACCATTGATAAGTTTCCCACACAATAGACTTTGCGAAACTTGATTAATTATTAAAATCATATATATTATACAGTTTAAAAGCTGTTATGAAAAGAAGTTGAGAAAACAATATTATGACATATTCCTGCCCTAATTGCTCATAATTGTATTTTACTAATAATGTGATGTTTTATAAAACCTACAGAAAATATATAGATAAAATATGGTTATATAAGCGGCAATGGTATATAATGCTTTTAGGAAAAAACAGCTCAAGATGAAATTAGTTTTGTTTGTAATGAATATTATTAAAATTATTTTAAGTAGTGGGCTAAACTTTCGCAGTTGATAATTCTAGCGACCGAAAAAGCTTTTATGTCGAAAGTTGATTGCTAATTTATAAATACTAATAGAAAAAGAGGATTGTATTAAATGAATTCAAGAACAACAGAATATCTAAAGAAAAATTTTGAAATAGACGATAAGGTTATTGAACTGGCAGAGCAAGCTGAGAAGGATGCCAAGCTGGTATTTGAACGTATAGATGAAATTAAGCAAATAAACCAACTGAAAGTAATTAAGGCAATGCAGGATAATAAGCTTAGCGATTCGCATTTTAATGGGACAACGGGATATGGCTATGATGACAGGGGAAGAGATGTACTAGATAGCGTATATGCAAATGTTTTTTGTGCTGAGGATGCACTTGTAAGACATCATATTGTTTCAGGAACGCAAGCACTGGCATTATGCTTGTTTGGAAATCTGAGGCCAGGTGATGAACTGGTTGCTGTTACAGGAAAGCCTTATGATACACTTGAAGAGGTAATAGGTATTAGAGGTGAAAACTGCGGTTCTTTAAAGGAATTTGGAGTAACCTACAAGCAGGTGAACTTAAAGCAAGACGGTAAGCCTGATTTAGAGCAAATCAAGGCAACTGTTTCTCCAAATACAAAAATGGCTATGATTCAGCGTTCTAGAGGCTACTCATGGAGAGATGCACTGTGTATTGAGGATATAAAAAATATAATAAATACTGTAAAAGCAATAAATTCGGATATTATTATAATGGTGGATAATTGCTACGGCGAGTTTGTTGAAGAGGTTGAGCCAACCCAAGTTGGGGCAGATATCATTGCAGGATCACTTATTAAGAATCCTGGTGGAGGACTAGCTGTTACAGGAGGCTATATTGCTGGAAAGCGAGAATTGGTTGAACAATGTGCATATAGATTGACATCACCTGGCTTAGGCAAAGAGGTTGGAGCATCTCTGGGAAACAATAGGCTTATGTTTCAGGGGTTGTTCATGGCACCTCATGTAGTGTCGGAGAGCCTAAAAGGAGCGGTGTTTTGTGCCGCACTGATGAAACGAGCAGGCTTTGAAATATTACCGTCACTTGAGGCAAAGAGAAGTGACATTATTCAGGCAGTCAAGTTTAATAATGCAGATAGCTTAATTGCCTATTGTCAGGGAATTCAAAAGGGTTCTCCTGTTGATTCCTATGTAACACCACAGCCGTGGGATATGCCAGGTTATGATTCACAGGTCATAATGGCAGCAGGTGCCTTTGTTCAAGGCTCTTCTATTGAACTTAGTGCAGATGCGCCAATTAAAGAGCCTTATATTGCATACATGCAGGGCGGTTTAGTGTATGAACACGTTAAATTGGGAAATATGATAGCATTACAGAAGCTATTTAATCAAGGCATGGTAAAATAGATTTTGATTAGGAGGCAAGCAAATGAAGGGTGTATTCAAAAAGCAGAGTGTTAAAATAGGTACACTGATATTGATAGTATTTTTATTGATATACCTTCCATCATTGCTTTATCTAGTTAATAGTAATGGTGTTAAAACAGATTTGCTGAGAATTGGAACAATAGAAGAATTACAAAATATTGATGGGGTTTTTGTGCGAAATGAAGAGGTTATTAATTCACCAGATACAGGCAGTTGTGTGATGGACGCTGCTGAAGGGGAAAAGGTACCTGCACATTATAGAATTGCATCGGTAGTTAAAAATGTACCTGTTTCCATTTATGAAGATTTAAAAAAGAAGGAATTAGAGATAGCTAGAGCGCAAGAAGCTCAAAAGGATAATGTATCAAAGTTTTCAGGCGATATAAATAAAATGGATGACGAAATAATTAGTAAGGTCAAGGATTTAGCCCAGCAATCAGTTAGAGGTAGCTTGGTTGAAAGCAATGATACAATTTCAAAAATAAACAGTATTGTTTACAAAAAGTCAGACATTTTTGGTGATAGCAGTAAATCAGCAGCATATATCAATAAATTAAAAAGTGAGAAAGCAACTATAGAAAGCAAATTAAATAAAAATATTATGGAAATTAAAACAAGTTCATCTGGCCTAATATCCTTTGCAGTTGATGGGTATGAGAGTATGCTGACGCCTGATTCTATAAGAAATGCTACTCCAAAGACATTAGACAGGATAATTACAAAAGAGACAAACAGAGATTTTAACATAATAGATGCTAAGAAGGGAAAACCTATAGCAAAGCTGGTTAAGGACTTAGAAAGCTATTTTGTAGCAGCAATTAATGAAGATGAAAGCAACAATTTTTCTTTAGATAGAAGCGTAACAATAAGAATAAACGATACAGGTTACAGCATGGACTCAAAAATAATATACAGCTCAGACGTTATAGATGGTAAAAGAATTATAGCCTTTAGATTTGATACTGGGTTAAATGAAACTGTTGGGCTTAGGAGAATAAATGCTGATATTGTTTTATCAAGCTCAAGTGGATTAAAGGTTCCACATAGCTGCTTGATGAACATTGATAATAAAAATAAGACCGCTGAAATATTCTTGGTAGATGGAATGAGTGCAAAAAAAGTAAAAGTCCGCATTATTGGTATGAACAGCGATGCAGTAATTATTGATGAGGTTGATGGACAAACAGCAGTTTTGTTATATAAAAAATATATATTAAATCCAATAAATATACAGGAGGGGCAGGTGATAAATTGATTGATCTATGTATAAAAGAAAATTTAGACAATGTTTTGGCAAGAATAAAAGTAGCTGCTGAGAAAAGCGGAAGAAAAGCCGAAGACATTAAATTAATTGCTGTTACAAAAACTGTAGACGTTGAGAGAATTAAAAGTGCATACCAATATGGGATTTTAGATATGGGAGAAAATAGAGTTCAAGAGCTGCTTGAAAAATATGATAAGCTTGCTACTGAATGCAGATGGCATTTAATTGGACATTTGCAGACAAACAAGGTTAAATATATTATTGATAAAGTGGACATGATACATTCTGTAGATAGTATCCAATTGGCTAAAGAAATCGACGCTCGTGCAGCAAAATTTGGCATAAAAATGAATATTTTGATGCAGGTAAATGTTTCCGGTGAACAGAGCAAGTTTGGCATTAGTCCTCAGGAAGTAAATGATTTTATTAAAATAATTTCTGAATATGGTAATATTTCCTTGAGGGGATTAATGACAATAGCTCCATATGCAGAAAATACCGAGGCTATAAGGGATGTTTTTAAAAAACTTTATGGTATATATATTGACATAAAGCAGAAAAAATTAGATAATGTTACTATGGATTATCTTTCCATGGGTATGAGTAACGATTTTGAAGTTGCAATAGAAGAAGGTGCAAATATTGTCAGAATCGGTACAGACATATTTGGAAAGAGAGATTATACTAAAGTGTAATTTACATTTTTATATATGATAAATTGCATTAGGATAAAAAAATAATTTACAAAAGATGCAGGAGGTATTTGAAATGTCAAAACTTCTTAATAAGGTGTTCAATTTCGTAGGATGGGAAGCTATAGATGATGATGAAGAGGGTTTAGAGCTTCAGGATGAAAACTATAACGATGCCAAAAACGAGCCTATTCAAACACACTTTTTTAACAATTCTAAGAAGCAGCAGTCTGGCAAGGTGGTAAATATTCATAATGGAAATCAATTCAAGATGGTTGTGGCTCAGCCTAATACCTTTGATGATGCAAAGGACATTTGTGATCACTTAAAGAGTAATAAGCCTGTTGTTATCAATCTAGAAGGAATTGAAAAGCATGATGCACAGAGGATTATTGATTTCTTGAGTGGCTCTATATATGCTCTTGATGGTTCAATCCAGAAGGTCTCATGTGATATTTTTGTAATAGCTCCAAACAGTGTAGATGTTAGTGGAGATTTGGATGAAGAGATTAGAAACAAGACAGTTTTTCCGTGGGCTAAATAGTTTGTAATGTAATTATTGGAGGATATTTGATGGAAGCAATTTATACAGCAGTAGACTATGTAATAAGGATATTCGAATATGCTCTTATTGCAAGAGTTTTATTATCATGGCTACCTATATCCAAAAACAATAAACTTGTGGATTTACTTTATATGATTACTGAGCCAGTACTAGGCCCTATACGTGGTTTGTTGCGAAAATCAAGCCTTTTGAACAACTCAATGCTGTCAATGATTGATTTTTCTCCAATAGTTGCTTTTATACTTTGTGGTGTTGTTAGAAATTTGGTTATTATGGTTTTAAGAATGTTTATGTAAATTTTCTTAAAAGATAGAATAAATATATGGATAAAAATACATTAATTAAAATGGTATCAAAAATTGAGGATAGGGTACTGGTTTCAAGACTTTTAGATAAGATTGAACAATGCCGATATTCCTCTTTTGTGTACTCAGATTTTCTTTCTCCCTATGAAGCAGCTATTGCTAAGCGAATTTTGGACAAGGTATGTGACGTTTTTTATACATTTACAGGAGGATATGAGGGTGCAGAAAGGGTAATAGCTGCAATTAGCACTGATATTATTGAACAGGATATTGTGCTTACTAATTCTCCTTTGAGTTTTTTGAGGATTACTCCTTCAATTGAAAAACCATTATCTCATCGTGATTATTTGGGATCTCTGCTTGGTCTTGGAATAAAGAGAGAGAAAATTGGTGATATTCTAGTTTGCCAATCTCATGCTGATGTATTTTTAATTGATAAAATTGCAGAATATATTTTGTACAATTTGGACAAAATTGGGAATGTAAAGGTTAGCTGTGAATTATTGAATATGTATGAGTATACTGCTCCACAAAAAAAGGAAAAGCTTATTAATACAACGGTTGCTTCCCTTAGAGCAGATTCAATTGCAGCCAGTGGATTTGGGTTATCTAGAACAAAGGTCTTAGATTATTTTAAAGCACAAAGAGTTAATGTTAATTGGGAAATTGTTCAGAATCCTTCAAAGCAGTTATCAGAAGGAGATACAATGTCTATTCGAGGTAAAGGTAGGATTGTTTTGGAAAAAGTTGCTGGAACTACCAAGAAGGATAGAATTAGTATAGTGATTAAAAGATTTGAATAAGGAGTGTCAAAAAGTATACTCTTTTTAAGCTGTTTTGATATAACATGTTTTATTGGTCAAAGCTTTTATACTCAATTTAACTAAAATTTTGCATTTATGAAAGGATGCGTGACTATGAATTATACTCCTAATGATCTTGATAATATGAAGTTTAAGAAGAGTTTTAGAGGTTATGATGAAGATCAGGTTAATGGTGTTTTAGACAACGTAATTCAGGATTATGAGCTTTACATAAAAGAAAATATAGAGCTTAAAGACAGGATTTCTGTTTTAAATGAGGGAATTCAGCACTATAAGAACATTGAAGAATCTCTTCAGAATACCTTGGTAGTTGCACAACAGACAGGTGAGGAAATAAAGAAGAATTCATATGACAAGGCTGAAAATATTGTTAAGGAAGCTGAAATAAGGGCTCAGAAGATAATAAATGATGCAAATCAAGAGGTGATTAGAATTCGTTTTGAGTATGAAGAAATGAAGAAGAGACTTCATCTTTTCAAAACTAAGTCTGAGACCTTAATATTATCTCAGCTTGAGTTGTCAAAACAGTTATTTAGTGATGATACCGATTTAGAGTAAATTAAACTGGTTAGAACTATATTTGCTGATTAATTAGCAGATTTTATAAGAACTGTAATAATTTTAATCAATATAAGAAATGTAAACATTTTAAGAATTTTTGTTGCATTATAAAGAAGCAAGAAATTTTCTTCGCAAAGCTATTAGGCTATCTCAAAATAAGCATCTATTGCTTGCAAATTTTCTTCGTTCGCAAAGGTGTCCCAACGGACACCTCAGGAACACCTAGTATCCCTTTGACGAAACACTTTGTGTTTACTCCGAATCCTCCTTAGAGCTTATCAATGGAAAGTTGTGTCTTTAATTATTGAAAAACTGGTTTGTTCAGTTATCTAATGTAAATTGCAATAACCCTTCGAATTTGCTTTTTTGTTTTTTTATCAAGTAATTCATCTGAAAGGGCTCTATTAATGTAATCTTCAATTTTATCATTAGTTTGGTATTTTTTGATTTCAACAAGCACTCCTAGTATATCTGTAAGTACAGACTTCCTCATTGTTTCCTTAATGTTTAGAATTTCTATAGCCATAAGTTCTTCGGCAATTAATATTTGCAAATGCTTTTTGAAAGGGATTATTTTGTTTAGGGCTTGAATACATTGACGAATTGTTATTGGCTTCACATCATTTAAAAGCATTAGGTAATTAGAAATACTATTATTAATTTTGCTTTCGCTGTCCCATCTTGCGTTATCGGCAAGAAGCATTGCACCGATACTTCTTTGATATGAGTTTTCACTTTTAAGCATCTCATTAAATACATCCCAATATGAGTACACGTCATCAGAAAAAATAGAACGATTTTGAAGAATTAGAAATGCGGGATATCTTATTTTATCATTCTTCTCTTTCAGTAATTGGACAAGTAGCGAAATATCATTTTTGTCAATGGTTTTTGATAGTTCTGGCAATTCGTCTTTTTCAAAAGAAAGAAGTCTGTCAATTATATTCATAGCTATTATCCTCCCACGCCAACTCTGAGCAATTAATGTACACTAATAGTAGAGAAAAGCAATTCTCTATTCCACTTACATAATTATACATTAATATATTTAACATTTATAGTACATTAAAATCAATCAAGTTTCTTGCACTACTTGTTGTGAGGGTTAATGTGAAATAACGCAGGGTAGGCTGTTGTATAAAACCCATTCTAGATAAATAGAGAGAAATGTGGTATAATTCGTTTTGTATGTCACATAGACATTAATGCTAATGCTGCTAATATAAATATGAGGGGTGCACAAATGCAAGTCAAAAAAACACAAAAGAAGAAAAAATATAAAAGAGTTGAAAGTGGTTTTTCAAAATACAAAAATGAGATATTAGGCTTAATTCTATTTGCCTTAGGGATTTTAGCACTGTTTAGCTTTGTTTTTTCTAATTCCATGGGCGTTTTTGGTAATGGAATTACCAATTTAATGCTTGGATTTCTGGGTATAACGGCATATGTATGCCCATTTATTCTTATTGTATATGGGGTTGCAATGATATTTAAAAAGAATTCTCATATATTTGAACTGAGAATTATTTATTTTAGTATATTAGTTGTTTTACTATCAGCGTTTATGCAGGTTGCAATATTTGATTATGATGAATATACAGGAAAAACTTTTTTTGGAAGTATTGCTAATTTTTATAGTCAGGGAACAAAAGCTGAAGGAGGCGGAGTATTAGGCGGATTGCTCAGTCTCCCGTTTCTGATGACCTTTCAAGTTTTAGGGACCATCATAATTTTGACCACCATATCAATAATTGATATTATTCTATTGACAAATGTTTCGATGGCTGCATTTCTAAGAAATGTATCTGCCTATTTTTCTAAAAAAATTAAAGCTTCAAATGAAAACAGAAAAATAAGAAAGGCGCAAAGGCAACAGGAGCTTGAAGAAGAAACTGAGCTTACTGATGAGGAAATACAAAATGAAACTCCTGTTAACAAGAAAAAGATAATTAATTTTAAAATAGAAAGGGAAAACAGAGTAAATAAAGTACCCAAAAAGTTAAGCAAGGATGAAGCTACTGAAAACGTAGATAGTTTAGCATCAATTGATGAGGCTACTGATGCTGTTACCGAAAACAATGAGCAAGAGGAATTTACAGTTAGTTTTACAGGTTTTAATGAACTTGCCGATGAATTGGTTATTTCGGATATTAATAAAACAAACTTCACTAATGACAATGAAGAAAACCTAAACGAAAATGAAGCTAATGACTATAATGATAACGTAGAAAATAATCAAAATGAAAACGTTATATTGGATATGGAATCAGACATATCTGACCCCAAAATGTCTGGTAAAGAACCTTTGGCTATTTCAAATAATGAAAATGCTGAGGATAATGGTGAAATCACAATACCGCCTATAGAGGTAAAACCAATAGTATATAATTACCCTTCAGTTGATTTATTAGATGAAAGCAAGGAAGATTTATCTAATGTTAAAGCGTTGAAAAATATTGCACTAGAGGGCGCAAAGAAGCTTGAGGATACGCTTAAGAGCTTTGGAGTAGAGGCTAGAGTTATAAATATCAGCCGTGGACCTGCAGTTACAAGGTATGAGCTACAGCCCAGTCCTGGTGTCAAGGTAAGCAAGATAGTAAACTTATCAGATGATATAGCACTTAATCTTGCTGCTGCCGGGGTCAGGATAGAGGCACCAATTCCCGGGAAAGCTGCTGTAGGTATTGAAGTGCCAAATAAAGAAATGTCAGCAGTATTATTAAGGGATATTCTTGAGTCTAAAGAATTTACAAATCATGCATCAAAGCTTGCTTTTTCAGTAGGAAAAGATATTTCAGGTGAAACGGTTGTAGCTGATATTGGTAAAATGCCTCATTTATTAGTAGCAGGAGCCACTGGTTCAGGAAAGAGTGTTTGCATAAACAGCCTTATTATGAGCATTTTATTTAAAGCATCACCAGAGGAGGTAAAGCTTTTATTGGTAGACCCAAAGGTTGTTGAGTTAGGTATTTACAATGGAATTCCTCATTTGCTTATTCCTGTTGTTACTGACCCTAAAAAGGCAGCTGGTGCTTTGAATTGGGCTGTGCAGGAAATGATTAATAGATACAAGTTGTTTGCAGATAAAGGCGTCAGGGATTTGAAGGGATATAATGCCATGCTCAAGGCCAATGATGAACAAGGCATATTACCTCAGGTGGTTATAATTGTAGATGAGCTTGCTGACCTTATGATGGCAGCGCCAAATGACGTTGAGGATGCAATATGCCGATTGGCTCAGATGGCAAGAGCAGCAGGAATGCATTTGGTTATAGCAACACAGAGACCTTCTGTAGATGTAATTACTGGTGTAATCAAAGCCAATGTTCCATCTAGAATATCTTTTGCTGTATCGTCGCAAGTGGATTCTAGAACAATACTTGATATGGGTGGGGCAGAGAAGCTGCTTGGCAGAGGAGATATGCTGTTTTATCCAGTTGGAGAGCCAAAACCTATAAGAGTAAAGGGTTCATTTGTATCTGATACAGAGGTTGAAAGAGTTGTTGAGTATATAAAAACACAGGGATACTCATCCTATGATGAAAATATCATAGAAAAAATAAATGATAGCAGTGTAGGAAATGATGCCAATTCGGGTGATAATGATGCTCTTTTAAATCAGGCAATAGATATGGTCGTTGATGCAGGGCTGGCATCTGTTTCTCTTGTACAAAGAAAGTTTAAGGTTGGATATTCGAGGGCAGCAAGGATAATTGACCAGATGGAAGCGAGGAACATTGTAGGCCGTTTTGAGGGCAGTAAGCCCCGTCAAGTGCTGATTACCAAACAGCAATGGATTGAGATGCAGATGAGCGAACAAAAAAGTGAAAAACAAAATTCACAACAACAGGTATAACGAAGATTATTTCCTAAAAATTAATATAACTTCAATTTTCGGAATATAAATCATAGTAGAATTTTTACATTGGCGAAAAGGTTTTCGACTAGCTGTAATTTGCAAAAGATTCTAATAAAATACACGCGGGGGTGCTTTATGTTCCTTTTAACTTCATTCAATATGCTTATATTAGTTTTGCTAATTGCATATGTGTTTTACAGGCTTATTAAAACTAAAAGTATTGTAACGCTCATTTCATTTACATTGCAGTTATCGGCATTAACAATTGTACTTCTTTCAGTAGTAAATGGAGTTCAAACAAGTACAGGGGTGGAGCTTTTTTATATTACCTTTGGAATAGTCATTCCATGCTGTATATTAGCTTATGATTATTACTCAATGATTAAAAAAGTTAAGGTAAAAGGTAGCTATGAAGGATTAATAACAGTTGACAGAAGTGAACAAATTGAAATTGACAGTTCCTCTGAGATTATGAGTGTTATTTCAAATGATGCATTTGTAGGTGAAACTATTTCAGAACTTACACGGCTTCAGGACGATTTGCTTAAAGGTATGAAAAAAAAGTTGGTACAAGCTGAGACATATTATAATGAAAACAATTATGATGCTGCCTATGAAATTAATAGCAGTCTTATTGGTCTTTGCAGTACATCGTCAAATTTATATTTTAACTTTGGTAACGCTAGTTTCAAGAAAGGACTGCTAAGTGAAGCTCTTACACATTATAGAAGGGTGCTTGAACTCAATGAGCAGCTAATCTCCAAAATCCACAAAGCAAGTATTTTGGATACATCTGATAAAGAGGAAGTTTCAAATATCAAATTTAAGGAATATCTTGTTTATTATAATATTGGGGTTACATATTTAAATATGGGGAAAGTAGATTTCGCCCTTGAAAATTTCGAAAAATCCTTGGAAATAAATCCTTCTTTTGATAATGCAAAGGAAGGTGTTGGAAGAGTATTAGTGCAAAATGGGAAAAACAGCGAAGCAGTTAAATATTATGAAGATATTCTTGAAAAGGATGCCAGCAACTATACAGTAGGGCTATTGCTGGGAAAATTGTTTGCTGATTTAAACAACACTGACAGAGCTAAAGAGTGCTTTGAACAGTGCATAAAGAATAAGCCAGATTTACCTGATGCATATACAGAGCTTGGCAGGATGTTTATGTCTCAGAAGAAATATTCAAGTGCAGCTAAATTATATAAGAAATACATAAGCATAAAAGAAGACGATTTTAATGGGCACTATAACCTTGCAGGCTGTTATTATCAGACTCAAGAATATAAAAAAGCTATCTCAGAGTATCAAAAGGCAATTATGTTAAATTCTAAGAGCTATAACTGCTTGTTTAATATGGCTCTGATTTATGAAGAAACAAAAGATTTTGATAAGGCTATTGAATGCTATGAAAATGCAATATCAATAAAACCTGATTTTGTAGATGCTTATAACAATCTCGGTATTCTGTTTTCCAAGCAGCAAAGGCAGTTTGAAGCGTTGGCAGTTTATGCTAAGGGCATAAAAGCAAGTCCTGGAAACTTTAAATTATACTACAATATGGGCGTTGTGCTATTTGATTTGAGAAGGTATGAGGATGCAGCAGATGCATTCAATAGGGCAATTGAAATTAATCCTGAGGACAATGAAGTTTACTATTATCTCGGCGCAGCTTTAACAGAGCTAAAACAGTATGATGATGCTATAAAAGCATATGGCAAGGCTCTTAACGAGAATATGAGTGATAGTGACCTATATTATAATATTGCTGCTGTATATGCCTTAATGAAAAAGCAGGATATTGCAATTGATAATTTGAAAAAGGCTATAAACATAAATCCTAATATTAAACAGGAAATTTTTCAAAATAGAGTGTTTGACTATATATTGATGAACTCGGATTTTATGGAGCTGATATCGTAAATCAAAAAGTACTCAATATAATTGTTTTGTATGTTAATATTTTGAATAGTAATTATAGTATATTTAAGAATCTTATATTTAGAAGGTGTTAGGTCATTAATTAAGAATCAGAATACTAGATGGTATTGTGCATAACTACCCTTGATATTAGGGGCTATTAGCATAAAGATATAATATAAAAATGAAAGCTATGATTTCGACAGGTGAGAACCGGAGAATCATAGCTTTTTTGTATAAGTAGTCAATGCTACCTGCAAATCGCTTATGTTACTAAGATATAGTTTGAAATCCAAAATTGTAAATAATATACAATAAACATGGCATCAATGTTAAAAATTAAAACTACTTGATAAATAGTAAGGCATATGATGAAAGTTTAAAAATAGCGTAGATAAATTTTTGAAAATGTAAAATAGAGAATTGTCTATTAAGGTTGAATAGATGGGTTTAATTTTTCTAAAGGGTTTATTCATATGTGATTTGTGTTAAAATAATACTAATTGGCATTTTTATGATGTTTAATACCACATTAATAGCTAGATAAACTAACATGCTTTAATAAAACTAAATTAGATAAAAATATGGATAATTAATTTCGGAAAGTACGGGGTGCAAATGAGTTTTTTATCAATAAGTTTTGAGGATATGAATGAAAGAGGCTGGAAACAGCTTGATTTTTTGTATATAAGCGGTGATGCATATGTGGATCATCCCAGCTTTGGACATGCTATTATAGCCAGAGTACTTGAGAGTGAAGGCTTCAAGGTTGGAATAATCGCTCAGCCCAACTGGAAGAACAGCGAAGATTTCAAGAGGTTAGGACGTCCTAAATATGGAGTTCTTGTTTCTTCAGGTGTAATTGATTCTATGGTCAATCACTATACAGCTAGTAAAAAGAAAAGGTCGCAGGATTTGTATTCGCCAGGGGGAAAAGCAGGACTTAGGCCTGATAGGGCTGTAATAGTTTATGCTAATAAAATTAAAGAAATATTTAAGGATACGCCCGTTATTATAGGTGGGATTGAGGCAAGTCTCAGGAGATTCGCGCATTATGATTATTGGGAGGATAAGGTAAGAAGATCAATTCTTGTTGACTCAAAAGCAGATTTACTGCTATATGGGATGGGCGAAAAATCAATTGTGGAGATAGCTAATCTTTTAAAAAGAGATATACCTATTACAAGTATAAGGAATATTGGTGGAAGTGCATATATAGCAAGCTATGATGAGCTGCCGCTAGACATAAAGAATGCTATTGATTCTAAAGGTACAAAAAAAATAGCGATACTTCCGTCTTATGATGAGGTCTTGAATGACAAGAAAATATATGCAGAGGCATTTAAAATCCAATACAATGAGCAGGACGCAATTAATGGCAAGATACTTGTACAACAGCATGGAGACAGATATTTGGTGCAGAATTCTCCCTCCATGCCTATGTCTGAAAAAGAATTGGACAGGGTTTATGCATTGCCCTATGAGAGAACTTATCACCATATATATGAGCAGTACGGTGGAGTGCCGGCGATTGCTGAGGTTGAATTTAGTGTAACTAGTCATAGAGGCTGCTATGGGGGATGTTCTTTTTGTGCATTGAATTTTCATCAAGGAAGGGTCATTCAAAAGAGAAGTCAGGCGTCTATTATCAATGAGGCTAAAAAACTCACGTGGACTGAAGGCTTTAAGGGATATATACATGATGTGGGCGGTCCTACTGCTAATTTTAGAAATGTAGCATGCAAAAAGCAGATAAAGCATGGTGTATGCAAGGATAGACAATGCTTGTACCCTGAACCCTGTAAGAATCTTATAGTTGACCATTCTGAGTATTTAAGCTTGCTAAGAAGACTTAGAGAGCTTCCAAATGTAAAGAAGGTTTTTGTTCGTTCGGGTATTAGATATGACTATTTGATGTATGACAAGGATGATTCCTTCTTTACAGAACTGTGTGAACATCACGTCAGCGGTCAGCTTAAGGTTGCGCCGGAACATGTAGTGGACAGAGTTTTAGAAAAAATGGGAAAATCCAAGCGTCAGCTTTATGATAGATTTGTAAAAAAGTTTTATGATATTAACAAAAGGATTAATAAAGAACAGTATCTTGTTCCATATTTAATGTCAAGCCATCCTGGAAGCGATTTGAATGCAGCTGTGGAACTAGCCGTATATCTGAAAGAGCATCATATAATGCCTGAGCAGGTGCAGGATTTTTATCCTACGCCAGGGACATTGTCTACCTGCATGTTTTATACAGGCTATGATATTAGAAATATGAAGAAGGTCTATGTTCCTAAGACTGTGAAAGAAAAAGCTATGCAGAGAGCTTTACTGCAATATAGAAAAAAAGAAAACTACCATCTTGTTATTGAGGCTTTACAAGAAGCTAATAGAGAGGATTTGATTGGATTTGGTCCAAATTGTCTTGTAAAGCCTATGAGAGGCAAGGGAAAAACAGGTTCTGCTTCTGAAAAAGCATCAAATAAGCAGAATTCTAATAAGAAGGTCAATAAGAATAGCCAAGAAAAAATAATTCCTGCTCACAACAAACCAAGCCGTAACAATGACTTGGATAAAAAGAGGAAAAGCAGCTCAAAATTCAGTGATGAAACAAATAAAAGTGAGAAAAAAGTTAAAAAAGGTTATGATGATGCTAAGAACCAGTATGAGCAAAAGGGTAATAAGGGCAGGAGTGATAACAAGGATTCAAATAAAAGAAAAGGCTATAGCAAGGATAATGACCGAAAAAGACTGAAGAGCAACAAAGCTGAAAATCCCCATAATGCTAATAAGAGCAAAAGCGGACAGGCTTTAGAATATGGTAATAAGGCGCCGAGAGGTAAAGCTGGCACAAAGATTTCTGATTATAACAAGGCAAGAAAATGTCCCCCACTTCGATAAGTGGCGGGTACCGCTTTGGTTTTCAGACGGTGAGAATATCTCCTGCCTCGTTGAAACGCCGCTTATGTAATTAAATTTTTCTACAATCGAAAAATTTATTTTTGAATCTAGGCGTTATAACAAGCCAAAGCAATTGACAAGGAAAAGGCGATAAATTACAATGTATTAGTAAAAATTATCAAAAATTACTTAGGAATACTGATAATATGACTCAACTTTCCTGGCAATTATTTTGGCAAAACCTTTGATAAGTTTGAGCATTGATAGACTTTTCATAAGAGAAAGATGAGTTATACTAGTATTCCTTTGATACAGAAAGGGAAAATATATGTCTGCAAAAGTTTTAAATGGAACAGAACTAGCTGGAAAAGTAAAAGAAAAGTTAAAGCAAGAGGTTGAAGTTTTAAAACAGAAAGGTATTAATTCAGGGCTTGCAGTTATCATAGTTGGTGATGATCCAGCATCAAGAGTTTATGTAAATCATAAAAAAAATGACTGTGCTGAAATAGGGATTAAATCCTTTGAGTATGCATTGCCAGCAGCTACTACAGAAGAAGAATTGCTGAGCTTGATCGAAACTTTAAATAACGATGCCACTGTTAATGGAATATTAGTGCAGCTGCCAATTCCGAAGCATATTGACGAAGATAAGGTTATTGCAGCAATTAATCCATTAAAGGATGCTGACTGTTTTCATCCTATAAATGTAGGAAACCTTATGATTGGCAAGCCTGTATTTTTACCATGTACGCCTGCAGGAGTTGTTGAACTGTTAATGGCAAATGATATACAAATTGAAGGCAAAAATTGTGTAGTAGTTGGCAGGAGCAATATTGTGGGAAAACCACAGGCTATTTTATTGCTTGCAAAGAATGCAACAGTTACAATATGTCATTCAAAAACTGCTAACATTCAGGAAATATGTAAAAGCGCTGACATATTAGTTTGTGCAATTGGCAAAGCTGAGTTTATTAAACCTGAATTTGTTAAGCCAGGTGCAGTTGTAATTGATGTTGGAGTATCAAGGGGTGCAGATGGTAAGCTAGTTGGAGATGTGCAGTTCCAATCGGTTTCAGAGATTGCTTCAGCTATTACAAAGGTTACAGGCGGTGTTGGGCCTATGACTAGGGCAATGCTCATGCAGAATACTGTAAAAGCAACACTATTACAAAACTATAAATAAATTGGCTTGTCTAATGTGATAGACATAGTTAGTTTGTACTTTAACTAAGATTTTTATGAAAGTGTCACAAAAAAGGTATGCTAAAATTGTGATAACTTTTTAATTCTTGACATAAAAATCAAAAACGATTAAAATTAAAGTGTCACGGCATTAAGTTGGTTGTATTGTATAATTAATCATTGAATTATTAAGCTTGTTTAGGCTAATTTATATATGTGGTTTGTAGTTTGTTTTTACATCTCATATCGAATACCGATACACCTAAGTTGTATTAGTATAGCCAAAGTATGTATGCTTAGTTTTTAATTATAAAGTATATTGTTACGATACAGAAAAATTCACTGTATTATTTCCAACTTTAATTCCAGATAATAATTTAAAAAATGAATTGTGAAATTTGAGCTTTGAAAACTGAATAAGGAGGAGGTGTGCGACATAGAAATATTTCTTGGATTAACTATTGGAATAGTTATTGCAGTTATTGCTTCAATTATATTTTACAAAAGAGGATTTGAGGCTAGAAAGAAACAAGCTGAAGCCGTAATGGGCAGTGCTGAGCAAGAAGCTCAGAGGATTGTGGGTGAAGCGCTAAAGCAAGGGGAAAACAAAAAGAGAGAGACACTTCTTGAAGCTAAGGAAGAAATCCACAAGACCAGGATTGAAATTGATAGAGATATCAAGGACAGAAGAAATGAATTCCAGAGGCAAGAAAGAAGACTCGTTCAGAAGGAAGAATCCCTTGACAAGAAAGTAGAAGCACTTGAGCAGAAAGATGAAGCTCTGAATAAAAAGACAAAAGAGCTTGAGCTAATGCAGGAGCGCACAGAAGAACTTGTTAGAAAGCAAACAGAGGAACTGGAGAGAATATCTGGTTTGACTGTTGAAGATGCCAAAGAGTATTTACTAAGAAATGTTGAAAATGAAGTAAAGCATGAATCTGCTGCTCTTATCAAAGAGATTGAAATGAATACTAAACAAGAAGCAGATAGAAGAGCCAAAGATATTTTGGCTACAGCAATTCAAAAATGCGCAGCTGATCATGTATCTGAAGCTACAGTTTCTGTTGTACCTTTGCCTAATGATGAGATGAAGGGTAGAATTATTGGTCGTGAGGGAAGAAATATTCGAACTTTAGAGACCTTAACAGGAATTGATTTAATCATTGATGATACTCCTGAAGCTGTAATTTTATCAGGATTTGACCCTATTCGCAGAGAAGTTGCAAGATTAACTCTTGAAAAATTAATTCTTGATGGACGAATTCATCCAGCTAGAATAGAAGAAATGGTTGAAAAGTCTAAGAAAGAAGTAGACAATACAATCCGAGAAGCCGGTGATAACGCTGCATTCGAAACGGGTGTACATGGTTTGCATCCTGAGCTTATAAGATTGCTTGGTAAATTGAAGTTTAGAACCAGTTATGGACAAAATGTACTTAACCATTCAATTGAGGTGTCTTATTTAGCAGGTGTTATGGCAGCTGAGTTAGGAGTCGATATCCCTCTGGCAAAAAGAGCGGGTTTGCTTCATGACATAGGTAAAGCAATTGACCATGAAGTTGAAGGTTCTCATGTCACTATTGGTGCTGACATAGTCAAGAAGTACAAAGAAGGCGCAGATGTTATTAATGCAATATTATCTCATCATGGAGATGTTGAGGCTACAAACATTATTTCTGTGCTGGTTCAGGCCGCTGATTCAATTTCTGCTGCTAGACCTGGAGCTAGAAGAGAAACATTAGAGTCATATATCAAACGATTAGAGAAACTCGAGGAAATTGCAAATTCCTTTGAGGGAGTTGATAAGTGCTTTGCAATTCAGGCAGGAAGAGAAATCAGAATTATGGTTAAGCCTGAGATTGTAAATGATGCTGATATGGTTCTAAAAGCAAGAGAAATAACAAAGAAAATTGAAGATGAGCTTGAGTACCCTGGACAAATTAAGGTTACTATGCTTAGAGAGACTAGAACTATTGAATATGCTAAATAATTTATTTAAATAAACAAGAAAGCGTGAAAATCACGCTTTTTTGTTTATTTAAATACACAATGACTTTTTATGGTAATATGTATTATAATACTATATAGAAAAATATTAATTATTATATAGAAATAAACTATATCATTATACTAATTTGCATTATATGGAGGAAATGAATTGAATATACTTTTTATAGGAGACATATATGGAAATCCAGGAAGGAAAGCTGTAAAAGAATGTGTTCCAAGATTAAGAAAGGATCTCAAAATTGATTTTTGCATTGCTAACGGAGAAAACTGTGCTGCTGGCAGCGGTATAACATATATTATTGCCCAAGAGCTTTATAAAGCTGGTGTGGATTGTATAACGATGGGAAATCATACATGGTCAAAAAAGGAAATTTTAAACTTTATTGATTCGGAGGATAAAATTGTTAGACCTGCTAATTATCCTGCCAATGTACCGGGTAGAGGCTATACCATAATAAAATCAAATGGAATGGAATTGGCTGTATTAAATTTAATGGGTAGAGTATATATGGATTCCATCGAATGTCCTTTTTTAACTGCTGATAGAATAATCCAAGATATAAAAGCCAAAACAAAAGTTGTTTTTGTAGATATGCATGCAGAAGCTACGTCAGAAAAGATTGCTCTTGCGTGGTATTTAGATGGCAGGATATGTTGTCTTGCGGGTACACACACTCATGTTCAGACGGCGGATGAGAGAATTTTACCATTTGGTACAGGTCTGATATCAGATGTTGGAATGACTGGACCATATGATGGAATAATTGGTGTAGAAAAAGATTTAATTATTGAAAGATTTATAAATAGAATGCCTCAGAAATTTGAGGTGGCAAAAGGTAGAATTCAGTTTAATGCTATTTATCTTGAGGTTGATGAAAAAACAGGAAAGTGTCTGAAAATTGAGAGAATATCAGAAAATATTGATGACAATTAATTCGGCAAAAACCATTGATAAGTTTGAACACCGATAGTTTTTTTCGTGGAAAGTTGAGTATTAGAATAAATATTCAAACTCCACAAATGGAAAATCTATTTGTGCGGTAGAATTATCAATACCTTGTTGTAAAGTAAACTAACTTATAAAATTATTAAACTTTTCATTTGATATTGTTACTGCACCTAATATTACTAGGTTTTAAGCAGTATACTCAACTGCGAAGTTTGAGTAAATAATTTAACATATGCTTAATGTATAAAAGCAATTTAATAAAGGGGGCATTGGGTTATGTCATTTCTTTCAAGTGGTTTTGCGGAAAGCTCTGAGAAGAGACAAAATAGTGAAAATACTATTTTTAATACTGTTGGAGATTTAGTATACGTAGAGTTTAAAAATCTAAAAAAGTATGATAATATCTTAACTCATTGCTTTACTACTAGACTTGGTGGTGTGAGTGAAGGCGAATGTTCTTCACTGAATTTGAGTTTTAACAGAAAAGACAATAAAGAAAATATTTTAACAAACTACAGAATTATAGCAGATGCAATTGGTGTTGATTTTGACAAAATGGTTTTGTCCAATCAAATACATGACAATAAAATAAGGGTAGTACAGCCAGCAGATGCAGGTAAAGGACTGATAACTGAAAGTGATATAATTGGTTTTGACGGGCTCTCTACAAATTATTCTGGGATTCCTTTAGTAACTTTTTACGCAGATTGCGTGCCTGTATTAATGCTTGATCCTGTTAAAAAGGCTATAACTGCAGTTCATTCTGGTTGGAAGAGCACTGTTAAAAATATTTCATACCAAGCCTTAATGCTTATGAAGGATACCTATGGAAGTAATTTAAAGGATATACAAGTTGCCATAGGCCCATCAATCTGTAAGGATTGCTTTGAAGTGGATTTTGATGTATATAATTGTTTTTTAGATAAATTCAATTGGTGTAAAAAATATACAGGCTACAGAGCAGGAAAATATTATATTGATTTACAGAGGATAATTAAGCAGGTTATGATTGACGCGGGAGTATCAGAGAGCAATATTGTTATTAGTGATGTCTGCACTAAATGCAATAATGATGTTTTTTTCTCATATAGAGGCGATAATGGAAAAACAGGAAGCCTTGCTGCAATTATGATGTTAAAATAATAGCAGGGGAAGCTGCTAAGAGTTATTCTAAGCTCTATTGAACTTTGTTTTAATCTATTAAAGGGAGTATTCAGCACAAAATATTGATAATGTGAGTACGGAGAAAAGGAATGAAAAAACAAGCTAAAGTTATTACGTTTTTAGTTTTAATTAGTATACTGCTTAGTGCATGTTCTTTAAATATAAATAAAGAAGCCGAAATTGAAAGTGATGCTTATGAGGATAAATATGAAGTCATTGACAAGGGACCTGTAAAGGGGGGGACAGTGAAATTGTTCACAACTCCAATAGACACACTGAATCCCATCTTGACTAACAATATGTATGTGCAGGATTTTCTTGGACTAATATTTGAAGGTTTATATAAGCTTGACAATACAGGACAACCTGTTCCAGTATTAGCTAAAAGCTCATTAATATCTGCAGATGGATTGACGTTGACAGTTTATCTAAAAGATAATATTAAGTGGCAAGACCAGATGTCTTTAAAGCCTGAAGATGTTGTGTTTACAATAAATACAATAATGGATGCCAAGAATAACAGCATCTATATGAAAAATGTAAAAAATATTGCATCTGTTGCTGTTGGAAGTGCCAGCTCAGTTATAATAAAGCTTAAGCAGCCATATTCATTTGTTAAAAATGAATTGGTTTTCCCAATTATTCCAATGCATCACTTTCTAAATGAGAAGATTAGCGACAAAAATTCAAAAATGAATCTAATGCCTATTGGTACTGGTCCATACAGTTTTATTTCCTATGATCCCAAAACCTCTATAAAACTAAGGCGAAATGAGCAGTGGTGGAATTCTACGGGACTTAATGACAATAATAATGCAGAGGCTGATAAGGACAATAATAAAAAAAATACTGCTGTATTGCTACCTTATATTTCAACAGTTGAAATAAAAATATTTAAAAATTCAAATATGGCAAATAATTCGTTTCAAACAAGAGATATTGATGCTATACCTGCAAGTTACAGTGAATTTAGAAAATATATAGGTCGAACAGATATTGTTTTAAAGAGATATACTGGAAGGAATTATGAATTTTTAGCTTTAAACCTTAAAAAGGGTCCATTAGTTGATAAACGTGTTAGAAATGCAATTAATTTAATGATTAACAAAAAACAGCTAATAGATTCTTCAGCTTTGGGTATTGCGGTAGCTGCTGAAATACCTGTCATGCCTAGTTCATGGGTATATCAGCTAGTGGATTTTGAGCAGGGTAATGATTTAGCAAAAGCCAAAAATTTGCTTGTTCAAAGTGGGTATGTATTTAACTCTGAGAATAACAAATATGTTAAGAAGACTACAAAAAAGCCCTTATCAATAAAGCTTATTATTAATGACGATAACAATCTAAGATATGCTGTGGCTAAAGAGCTTGCTTCTCAACTGAATAAAAATGGAATTAGTGTTGAGATTTCAAAAATTTCTTGGGCTGATGTTCACAAAACCATAAAGGCAGGAAATTATGATATGGCACTTATGGGATATCGAATATCCTCTATACCAGATTTGTCTTTTGCATATTCCACAGATGAAATAAAAAGTGGATTGAATGTTGCAGGCTACAGCAATCCTAACGTTGACAACATTCTTAAAAGCATATTAAGTGATAATAAAATGGAAACTCAAAAAGCTAGTTATATCAATCTGATTAATATTATATCAGAGGATAGACCGTATATAGGTTTATTCTTCCTGAATGAGAGTGTTATGTATAACAAGAGCATTAGAGGGGCAATAAATCCTTATGTATGGGATAAGTATAATGATATTTCAAAATGGTATAAACCCTAAAAATATGTTTTTCAAACATATTTTTAGGGTAGCAAAAAGCCAAATGGCTTTTTGTCAGTTTGAGTGGTTTTACAAACATATTTTATGGCAGCAAAAAGCTCGAAAAATAACTTTGTACGAACATGGTGCATTTTCGAGCCACAAAAACCATAAATGGTTTTTGCCCAGTGTGGGTGAATGCATTATAAGAAAGACTATCGGCTCAGTTAAACTGAGGATATCCAGAGATGTTTACTAAATTTATATGCCGAGAGTCGGCGTGGGAGGTTATTATGATTTGGGCAATAATTATTATTTTAGGATTTATTCTTGACAGAGTTTCAAAGGTATGGGCAATTGATGCATTGGCAGATAAACCGATAACTGTTATTGATAATTTTTTCTATTTTCGGTATCTGGAAAATAGGGGAGCAGCCTTTAGTATATTACAAGGGAAAATGATATTTCTCATTATAATGACTTCACTGGTATCTTTAGCAGTACTTTTTGTTATTTTTAAGTACAAAGATAAATTCTTGCGAACTACTTTGTCACTAATACTTAGTGGGGCATTGGGGAATTTGTATGACAGAATAACAAAAGGAAGTGTTACAGATTTTATTGATTTCCATTTCGGCTCGTATGTGTTTCCGACCTTTAATGTAGCAGATATGCTTGTTGTTGTGGGAACAATTTTGCTGGCAATATATATTCTCTTTGTTTATAAGGAGGACAAGCCAATTGAAAAACAGAGTCCAGAGCCAATAAATGAAGAAGACAAATGATAGTGTTTTGATTGATGGGAAATCATGCAACTTGATATTGTATATAATATGGAAATATAAAGATAAGTGTAACAATAGCTAAATTAAATCTACTTTAAACAGCTAAGTCCGCTTTCAGAAGATAAGTAAATGATTATTCAAGCAATTATTTCAACAATAAAACCATTGATAAAAATCCTGCATCGGTATATTTTTCATGTGGGAATGATGAGTTAATAATTTATAATTGCTATAAACTTGGAGGTAATAGTGAAAGAAATAATATTAGAATGTGATACAGATGAAGCAAGAATAGATGCTTGGCTTTCATCAAATATGGAGGACTTTTCAAGAACCTATATTCAAAAGCTTTGTCAGGATGGAAATGTATCTGTAAATGGAGAAAAGGCAAAGCAAAATTTTAAGCTAAAAGCAGGAGACAACATAGTTGTCAGTGTACCTGAACCGGAAATGCTAAATATTTTAGCTGAGGATATTCCATTAGATATTGTATTTGAGGATGAGCATGTTATTGTAATTAATAAACCAAAGGGTATGGTAGTACACCCAGCAGTAGGCAATTATACAGGAACCTTGGTTAATGCTTTGATGAAGCACTGTGGAGACAGCTTATCTGATATTAATGGTGTAATTAGACCAGGTATTGTTCATAGAATTGATAAAGATACTTCTGGACTTCTTGTAGTTGCAAAAAGCAACAAGGCACATGAAAAGCTTTCGGAGGATTTGAAAACCCATGAAATAAGAAGAGAGTATATTGCTTTGGCAGAAGGCATAATTTATGAAAACAGCGGCAGGATTGATGCACCAATTGGCAGACATCCTGTAGATAGGAAAAAGATGAGTGTTAATCTGAAAAATGGCAGAGAAGCTATAACTCATTTTACGGTACGCGAGAGATTTCCTACTGCAACTTATTTGGAGCTTAAGCTTGAAACAGGCAGAACACATCAGATTAGAGTACACTTATCCTATATAGATCATCCAATTATAGGGGATGCGGTATATGGTAGAAAGAAGCAGCGATTTAAAACCCATGGTCAAGTTTTACATGCGTTCAGACTAGAATTTGAACATCCTATTACTGGTAAAAAAATGCAATTTGAAACAGGTGTTCCAGATTATTTTCAGAAGCTTGTAGAAGAATTAAGAAATTTGAAATAAGTTATAGACAACAATAATTTGTTATGATATTATTCTTTTAGCAAATATTTAATAAAACTATTTTTACCTTTAAATTTGTCCAGAGAGGCAATAAGGTGAGATTTTAAACAGACATGGTTATGTATAATCATTTTAATATTTTATGATTGTATTTTTGATATGTTTAAGCTTCTTGCCTTTGGTAAGAAGCTTTTTTAACGTGTAAATACATAAGTTTATAGTTTTTGGTAATTATCATAAGTAGAGAGGAAAGGAGATTTGATAATGCAAATGACAGAAATAATGGATGAAAGCGCGGTTTTAAGGGCAATCACAAGAATTTCTCATGAAATTATCGAAAAGAACAAGGGAGTTGAAAATCTTGTTCTTATGGGTATTCAAAGAAGAGGTGTACCTCTTGCACGAAGAATTGCAGCAAAAATTAAGGAAGTAGAAAACACTGACATTCCTGTGGGTATATTGGATATTACTCTCTACCGTGATGACTTAAGCTTGCTAAATGAACATCCGGTTATTAACGGAACAGAAATAAATTTTGATATCGCTAACAAAAAAGTAGTTTTAGTTGATGATGTTATATACACCGGAAGAACTGTTAGAGCTGCTATTGATGCACTTATGGACATTAACAGGCCTCAGATGATACAGCTGGCTGTTATAATTGACAGAGGACACCGAGAACTGCCTATCAGAGCAGATTATGTGGGTAAAAATGTACCAACCTCAAGAAGTGAAATAGTCCATGTTAATGTGAAAGAGATTGATGGCGAAAATAGTGTTACTATTACAGACAAAGAATAGGGGTAATGTAGTATGAATTTGAAATCTAAGGATTTACTTGGACTTAGAGATATTTCAGCTGAGGAAATACAATATATATTGGATACTGCAAAGACAATGAAGTATATTGTAACTTCAAATAATAAAAAAACTGCTCATCTGCAAGGAAAATCAATCATAACTCTTTTTTATGAAAATAGTACCAGGACAAGGCTTTCCTTCGAACTTGCATCAAAATATATGGGAGCAAGTGCTGCAAACATATCAGCTTCAAGTAGTAGTGTTTCAAAAGGTGAAACGCTGATTGATACCGGAAATACCATTAATATGATGGGTTCTGATGTAGTTATTATTAGACACCCAATGTCAGGAGCACCACATCTTCTTGCCAAGAATATTAAAGCCTCTGTAATTAATGCCGGAGACGGTATGAATGAACATCCCACACAAGCTCTTCTTGATATGTTTACTATACTTGAAAAAAAGGGAACAATAAAAGGACTGAAGATTGCTATTATTGGAGACGTACTTCATAGCAGAGTGGCTCGAAGCAATATTTGGGGTCTGACAAAGCTTGGAGCAGAGGTTGGTTTATCCGGGCCTGCAACCTTGATGCCAAGGGATATTGAAAAGCTGGGTGTAAAGGTATATAGCACAGTTCAGGAAGCAATATTAGATGCTGATGTGGTTATGGGGCTTAGAATACAGTTAGAGCGCCAGAAGAAAGGTTTATTTCCTACAATAAGAGAGTATTCCAGATTCTTTGGTATTGATGACAAGAGACTGAAGCTTGCCAAGGAAGATGCTTTGGTTTTACATCCTGGACCTGTAAATAGGGGAGTAGAGCTTTCATCGAGTGTTATTGACGGAGAACAGTCTTTTATAAATGAACAGGTTACAAACGGGGTTGCAATCAGAATGGCTCTGCTATACCTTTTGACTAGGAGGGGCACAAACAATGAAACTATTGATTAAAAATGGACGTATATTTGATGGTAAATCTGCAACTCACAGGGTTACAGATATTCTTATAGAAGATGGAAT
>JAEZIB010000154.1 GCA_023416275.1 Bacillota bacterium
GGACAGGATACCAAATGAGAGATAATAGCAGTTTAAATAAAGCATCTTCTTCTTTAATACTTTCATCATGCAAATTTTCGTATTTACTTTCCAACAATGGATTTATTTGAATAAAAGTTTCATAGTGTTTTAAAATTACATTCATTAATTCAATTTTATTAGGTTCTTTTATACACTCGTCTGCTAAGTCTATCAGTCTATCGGAAACCACCCATCTGCGTGAATGTTTCGGAGCAACAATTTGCTTTTCTAATACTTTTACTGCATCAGCTGCAGACTCAGTTAATGCAAATATCTTCTCTAAACATAAATTACTCACGTCAGTTGAATTATGCGCCCATATATTCCACTCTCCGCTTTCTAGCATTTGAAGTATCTGCAGACATGATTCTATGGCAAAATCGCGATTTCCTTTTCTTTCTTCTCTTAAAACTGTTTCCCATAATTTTTTCGCATTATCTAAATCTTTATTATGCCCCCATACGCCAGGAAGAAATAATTCTGATTTATCATCTTCTATATTATTTTGTAAAACACGCTTTTCTCTTTCTTCAGCTATTTCTACTTGTTGGAGAATTGCATCTATTTCAAGTTCAATATCATCACTACCCAGTATTTCTTTCACCATGCAACGAATCATCTCAAAATCTTCAGCTGACATAACCCTCTGATATTCATCTAAAAGATCTTGACGATAATATTCACCCGCATCGCACACTAAAATATTAATTATTCTTTCTATATATTTGGCTTTCCTATCTTTATCTTCCTTAATTATATCCAACTGTATTTTTGCAAAAGAATCAAAATACCGGCGTTCCGGTAAAATAAATATCTCACTAAGTGCCCACTTCAAAACTGGATTACTCGTATTGTCTGTTAATATTTTTGCTATGACACTTTCCATAAAAACGCAATTAGCAATTCTGTAACTTCCTAAGCCTGATGAAACCATATCTACAGGTTCGGCCTGCAGATTAGCCTGTGTTTCCTTAAAGGACGGAAAAATTTGCTTTTGCAAGCATTGCATAGCCATGCTATATTTGCCTTTTTCCCACAGTGTTGAAATCAATTGCTCTTTACTTGTTCTAATATAGCGTTCAAAAGTCATACCGCCAGAAGCCGTATCAAAAAGAGCCATTATTTTTTTTACTTGTTCAATTGTTATGGACTCCGGTTCTAATTTTGATAATGCATTTTGCATAAGAGATAATTGATCTTCCTTATACCATTCAGGCCCCATTGACGTTTCAAGCATACATTTGTAGGTTTCTAAAGCTTTTTCTTTACATTCAATTCTGCCAAAGTAGTATACAATCTTTAGTAAACAATGAGTACGTTCAAAACGATTGGTTACTTTTAAACAAACTTCTTTTTTCAATAGCAAAAGAAGATCCATAATTATTAACTCATCAACACCAAATTGCATCATTACAGACACTATATCAAAGAATAGTCGAAAATAGCCTTCATAATATATTCCAAATTGATTTTTACTTTTTTCAATTATATATTCTTGATACCATTCACAACAGCCTGGTACAATCCAAATAAAATACTTGGATATATGATGAAAAATATGTTCTAGTATTTGCTCTGGTACATGATAAGAATATTTGAATTTAGAACGCTCATCGAAAGTAAATAGAGCCTCTATCAATATTTTTTTTGCTGCCTCTACATCCTTATCAAGTCGTTCTACCTGTCCAAATGCTTTATATCGCAATCCTCTACCATAAAGTACTCCAATATATCGGACCAAGTTTAGTAATGCTTTTTCCCACTGATTAATCATATATGTATGCGTAATTGGAATATCGTCTAAATCCTTTTCTCCCATATAACCCATATTACGGTATAGTGCAAATATATCCTCCACTCGTGCATAATCTACGTCAACACCATTTATTTTCCGCACAGCTGCATGGTCTTTGTGTATATCAATCTTACTAAGCGCTTCTGCTATACGATTAACATCTTTACTTTCTTCAACAAAAAAACTGTCCAATATAGTCCATTTATCTGACTTCCATTCATAGGTTCCCCATGCATTTTCAATTTCAGCAACAATTGTATCGTAAGAATCCACCTGACGACTTTCTAGTTGTTGCTCAATTACCTTTGCTCCTGCTAATGTTAATATCCAATTATTAAATACTTCCTCTGTCACTGCAAGCCCATGCTCTTTTAATCGTTCTGACGTTGCAGTACTATTATTCCACCACAATCCATAATCCGCTGAAGCCGCCAAAACACTTTCTTTTGCATTGCCAGGATTCTCAGCCATAAACAGCATTTTAAAAAGTACATGTAGTTTTTTCGTTGAAGTTTGAAAGTCTATATGCATCATCCCTTGATAAATTCTTTCCAATAAGAAAATTATTTCAAAGGATACTCCCTCGCTGCTTTCTACCATTTTAAAAAATCTTTTTTCAACCTCATTACAAATATCAATAGCCTGTGCATCATATCCATATTCAACCATTCGCTCAAAACATATCCACAAATTCTCATAATTTACTAGTAAGCAATCATGTCTTATTAAATAGTTCATTGCTTTATCCGGTCTTCCAAGTTCTATCTCAGCTAATGCAATTTCAAAAGCAAACGCCACAAAAACTTCATTATATCGATACTCTGCTCTTTGCATTAATAATAAGATACGCATCACTTCCTCGAAGTTTCCGGTTTGACAACATAAGCCAAGGATTTCTGACATATCCATCAACATCAAATCTGGGGATATATTTTGAATAGTGCATTGATCAACCCATTGTTGGCTACAATATATTATACTATTTTGTCTATCTTGCGAACTGCCCAGTCGCAAATGATACAAAATATGAATAATGGAAAACGCTGATTCCTTGTGCTGAATACAATATTCGCCTATACTATGATGAACCTCTTCATTAAGATAAGCAGTCTTATTTAAAACATAATTCAAAAAAGACCCGTGAAAAAAGGACAAATAATCTTCATCTACCAGTAAGTTATTTAACTGCTTAATTGCTAAGCTCATATCAATTCGTTCTGAAGCAGGTATAATTTCTAAAAAGTCTTTCTTATCTATAACACTTCGTATTCTAGATAAATATGCAACAAATTTAATATTGGACGCATTTTCACACAGTCTTGCCCAAATAAATTCATAATACGTTTCTATTGTGCCAGAATAATCCGGTAAATTATTAATAAAATCATTTATTTCCTCATGGGTATTCCAGTGATTTATAGTTTCAACCAAATAGTGCATATACAATGGATGACCTTTCGTTTTATTAACCAGAACATCCAAATATTTTTCTTTTTCATCTATTTCCAATTGGTTTAAAAAGTAATCACGAACCTTATAATCCGGAAATGAAGTTGTTTCAAGCATATTTACATCCTTATTTCCTCTACTACGTAATGCTTCTGGCAATTTATTATAATTACTCGTTGATATTAAAAAGAATAAATTGTGTGATTTCCAGCTGGATATATATGAGCAAAAACGTTCAAGCGTTTCCTTACTATCCATGAAGAATTCATCAATACCATCTATACAGATGATTCCAATTATTCCTTGTGACCGCATTGATAATTCTATATTTTTCCATATGCTAATGATGTTTTTTAATCTCATAGAATAATTATCTGGCTGTACTACCTGAGTACGCTCTTTACCAAATGCAATTCCCAATTCATTAACCCAATCATAAAATGTTTCTTCACTTTTCCAGTATGTTAAAGGCATCTGATCCCCTGAAGCTTTAATGAAATATTTGCCCAATACTACTATATCTTCTTGCATGGTAAGTTGATTTATCCATGTAGTTTTTCCACTACCAACAGTACCTTCTATAAAAATAATCCCGTCAGAATTTTCACTATGAACATAACGCTTAACCTGGCCTTTTAGGCGATTATCTTTTATGTATTTTTTTAAGCCTAACTCATCTGCCAAATTTTTAATATTAAGAATGCAAAGGCCCTTTTTTGTAACAGGAAAAATCTTATTGAGATAATCCTCGATTTTGTTTAATTCAATTACCTTAAGTTTATTAGTGTTTTGAAAAGTTGCTACTCCAAATACTATACTATTAACCAAAATCGGTGCCCCTGAAAGTCCTGAATAATTCGATAAAACACCATTCTGTACATCTAAATCTATATTAAAATCACTTAGATTAACCCCATCATGTGCGCTAAGTATTTTCCCAGATAAAATCGACATCTGCCCCCCAGATTCCCCTGGATATCCCGCAGATTCAAACTCAACTTGCACAGGGATTCTCTCTGTGGAGTACTCAAGTGAATATTTTAAAATAATATTCTCATCATCAATAACCAGAACTCGAATATCTATTTCCGGCTGTATCTCCAGCCTTCCACACGTACAAACAATAGCTTCCTTTTCAATTTCCATAAACACAGCTTGAATTCTTTCTGCCTCACCTAGAACATGACTTGCAGTAATAATATACTTACCATTTATAAGGAATCCTGTTCCTTTATTTTTTCCATCGCATACAATACTACAGATACCTTTTTTCAATTGTTGTTCCATATCCAAACACCTCCTATCTATAGTTCAATTATCTGATTATCTACTCTTTTAAGTTCATAATTATATTCGTTTTTAAAACTATCCTGATCATAGCTTTGAATAACGCTTGCCATATTTGTAAAGTAAATTATTCTTGTATCTTTTGTACATCTTGAAATAATTTTAGCTAATGTAATAGCATTCGGGTGTCCGTAAGCTCCGGATGCTGAAATCAAATATCGTGACGAGTCATATTTATCAAAAAATTCATCAGAAATATTCCGACTACTTCCATGATGAGCTAATTTTATAAAATCTAAGGTCACTTTATCTTTGTCTTTAAATATCTTATCAAGACTTTGAATACAAATTTCAGGATGAGCATCTGAAAGAAATAATAAATTATTACTTCCAACCTGAATCAGAACAGCTATAGATGTTCCATTTTCATCCGAATCATCGTATTTGACTTTTGCTTTCGCCATTCTTAAGATACTTTTATGTGTTATACAATCTGGTTCTCCAATCTCGGTATTTAATTTATCAATATTCTCATTCTCAGATATCATCATAAATGCTTCGTATGCTTTTTCAACCAGTTCATTATCTATATATTGAAACTTACTACGAATACGTTTCAGATACTCCTCCCATTTATTATTCATTCTTTTTAGTTTGCAGGTATCAGGAGACAAGATATGTATAGACATATTTTCGTTGACGTTTAATTTTTCCAACATATCACTTACAACAATTGAATATGGTTTTGATATGGAGCCATTCCAACAATATTCACCTTTAATTATCAAATGAGAAAGGCATACGTCCTCCTGTAAAGTTATTGGTTTGTCCATTATTTCTGATAACAATATAGCTTGCCCTTGGGCACAAATACCTTCATATATTTGCTTTTCTATGAAATCACATTCCCGTTTAGAATAATCTTTAAGATTTAGCCCTAGAAACCCATTATATATTACGGTTCCAATTTTTATTATATGAGCATCTTCATTACTTCCATTTTCGATAAAAAAAGGAACTGCTCCACCTATATGATCTGAATGAGTATGAGTTAATATTACAAAATCAAGTTGCTTCTTATGTTTTTTCATATCCAATAAGACTGGTCTAATATAATCAAAATATGTATTATATGTGCCAAAATCAATCATAATATTAATTTCCTCATTACATTTTTGTAATGTGATCAAAAAGCTATCTCCTTGCTTAGCTTGAAATACTCTAACACTTATTTTATATCTCTGCTCATTCATAATCTTTGCCTTTCAGGTCTAGCATAATGTTTTATATGCAAAATCAAAATTAGGAACTTTTCTCCACAAATCGCTATCGCCAATAACTGCAACCCGATACTTCGCCCTGGTCATAGCAACATTAAGTATATTTGGCTTTTTCCCCGCCCATTGTGCAGCACCTTCACCACTTTTTTCATCACAGCCAAGAATAATTATTACCTCATTTGCTTCTTTCCCCTGAAATGTATGTACAGTTCCACAAGACTTATCTACCCAATCATCGATATCATCTTGGTCATAATTTGGATAATGCTTGTGGAGTGACTTTTTTAGCAGGCTTTTTATATTACTTGCAACTGTCTTAAACGGACTAATAACATAAAGATTTGGAAACCCATTTTGTAATTCAAATGCGCTAAGTACCATTTCAATAGTCTTGTCTCCTTGGACTGGTACAAAGTGATCTTTATCACCATTTTCTTTACCTTTTAAATCTATCCATATAGATTTTGTCAGCAAAAGTAATACATCTGCTTCGGGGTCTGCTGATTTTTTGAACATCCTGTTATTGTATGCTATTTCGTTAGAAATTGAAAACATAGGATCTAGGCATCTTCTATGTATTACAAGTGGGCATCCAAGCCACATCCTTCCATAGGAATACTCACGATATCCTCCATATGGATTAATACTGTCGGATAATATTTGAACAGAAAGTTCTAGTGCTCTATATGAAGCTTCAATTTCGAACTCTTCAGCAAATTTTTTTGAAAGCTCTTTAGGTACGGTTACAACCGGTTCTACCTGTAATGGGTCTCCAACAATAATTGCCTTGCAAGTTCGCCATAAAACACCTAATGCAGAATACGGAGTAGCCTGTCCTGCTTCATCAATGATCAGCGTTCCCAATCCATTTTTATCTACATATTTTAAAAATGTTGAAACCGAAGCAAAAGTAGTCGATATTACTGGTACAATCAGAAATAAAGTATTTAAAAGATGTGTAAAACCTACTATCTTATTCTTCTCAGAAAAGCTACCATTCCACATATTAACAAGACAATTCATATTTTGCTTTACACTTTTTGAATTTAAAATAAATGTTTTATGTAGCATTAATCCATAGTAAAACAATTCTTCTCTAAGCCTGTCATAATCTTTATTCGTCCACGGAGATGCTATTTGAGAGCTCTCATTTTTTTGTATATCTATCCAGAACTCTTCATCGGCAAAGTTCTTACCAAATTGTTCTTTATACCTTTGTATTTGTGCACAGCTATTCAAAAAAACTTTTTCTTTTTCTTCAAAATATATATGTGCCTTTTCATAGTTAACCGTCGTAGTATTAATTAACATTTGTAAATGGCTTATTCGCACATAATGTTCTGTGAGTTTGATTGTAGCAGCGTCTATTTCTTGTTTTGTATGCTTAAGTTGCAGGATAATAGGATCTTTCCTGAAAATGAAAGAAAATATCCTTTTAAATACAGTAAGCCTGTCATTAAGTAGCGCTGCATTTTTTTCTAATACTTCAATTTGATATTTTAAACCTCCCTGTTCCTTAACTGCTTGATTGAACAAGGTTTGCTGCTCAATCATTTGATCTTTTGCAATATTCATCTCATTTTTGGCATTCTCATATTCTTGAGTAACTAGATTATGTCTATTTGTGTTTTCAATAGCTTCCTGAATCAGTATGCGGTATTTCAATACTTCTTGATACTTATTCTTAAATGAATCCTTAGCTTGTTCCCAGTCAGGTAATTCTTCCTTATATAATTGCTGTAAATTAACACCATCTTTATTAAACCAAAGAGCTTGCTTTAACTCATTAATATTTGATTTCTTACCAAGACGTGCAGAGATTAACCCCCAGCATTCTTCGTCATTACCCATAATCGTCTTGGCAATATCAGAAAAATAAATTTCTTTATTTTCGTCGATATTAAACAACTTTGTATTGCTTTTTTTTACATATTTTGCAATAGGTAGCTCTTTGGATATATTTTCAACTGCCGCATTATTATTAGATGCCACAATTATTCCATACTTATTTAGCTCAGACGCTGGCTGATAGTAGTATTTTAAGTATTCATTTTCAGGAGAATCAAACTGGCATTGTTCAAAAGCATCATCTGGACTTTGGTAATTGCTTAGCAGTATTGCCCTTTCCACGACATATGAAGCTATTATTTCTTTCAGGAGTGTAGTTTTCCCTGTCCCCGGAGGTCCATTTACAGAAAAAATATTGTCGAGTTGTTCTTTATCTGATATTCCCATATTGATTGCTATTTGCTGCATCAAACTAGGGCTATAAATTGAAGGCCATTTACCTAATGGATATTTATCTGGTGATAACCATTTTTTCATTTGAGAAACATTATTGTCTATTTCTATACGATTAGTAATTGGCATCTTTAACGCTTCAATATATTTGACAATACTATCTCCATTTTGGATTTTCTGCCTAATCATATCAATATCTGAAACATAAAAGCTTGATAACATGTCAGTACTTGTATCAATGTCATTTTCTTCATCTTCCTGACCGTTTTGCTTTTTTCCTTTTACTTTCCTCTCACTATTTTCCTTTTTAGCATACTTTTTATTTATGACAACATTAAAGACACTATTATTTTGCTTAAGCGATATTTTTTCCATAACAATCGCATAAATCTCTTCCAAATCTTTATATTCAAGCTTATTATTTATTGATATTAGGGAATCATTCATTTCACTGTTTAGCTTATCAATTTCTTTTGTATCAAAATCTGTTCGTAAATTCTTCTCTGCAATTATTTTTGCAATTGCCCACACGAAGGTAGAAATCGAAAAAGAATCACCAATGTATGTTCCATCTGATCTTAATTTAAATGCGCAAATACATGATTGAGAATTATCCTTTTCTATATCCTCATCTTTTCCACCGATTGAATTTAGCATATCCTCAATCAAAACTTGCGATTTGATTTTACCTAAATAGATATCATAGACGTATCTAGGATCATCCTTTATAATCCAAGGTAATTTATTGTTTGGCTTATTAATATATAGTGTATCTTTTGTTTTTTCTGGCCAGAACGGTGAAAAAAACTCTAGGTTATACCAATAATTTAAAATCTTTTGTTTTTCATCCATATCAACTTATTCCACCTTATTCCTCGACTTATCGAAAGTGATACTATTCTTCAATTTAGTTGATATTTATTGATCCTCATTTTTTATTTCATTTTTGGATTGATCAATTAATCCACATAAAGGTTCACCATCATTCACTCTTCTCAAAACGAACTCTTTATTTGGTTCGTTAACTTTAGGCGGTGTGTTGTCTATTATAAAAACTTGATTGTTTTTTGATGTTTCAACCAAATATTTAAACAACTCTATATAAGTTTCAGGATCAATACTATCTTCTGATTCTTTATTTGTACCAATATTATTACTAACTGTGTCTAGCATAAGCAATGCAGGATGACAGTTATTTTCATCTTCAATATTTAGTTCCAATATTGCTCCTAAATAAGCAATTTGCATACATAATAGCAAACACCCACTTGTATGTTTAAGTACGCTTATACCGTTATAATATGGTAAATAATTATCACTACTAATGAAACATTTATCCTCTTGAATACTTGTAAATTTGAACCGGTACATCAAAGTTCTATATTTTTTGTTCAAAACCGTTAAAATATTTTCTTCTCTTTTTTGCAACTTCATAAGTTCGTTTTTCTTTTTATTTAGAATATCTAATTGCCCATCTAGTCGAACTATTTGAGCTGAATTGCTCACAATTTCATTATGGATATCAATAAAAGAATTAATTTTATTTCTTTCTTCTGTTATATCTTTTATTAAGGAGTTAATAGATTCAACTTCAGATAAATAAGGAACTTCCATATTTTTTTTATATTCATTAAGAGCAGTAACATAAATCTTTCGTTTTTCATTTATTCTATTAATCTTGCCATTATCAATAGTCAATTTTTCGCGATCTATCAATAATAAATTTTGCAATGTGTCTATTTTATCTTCCATTTGATTAAGAGCTTTTTCAATATCCTCATTTGATTCATGGTTTTCCTGCTTAACCTCGATAATAGTATGACATAAAGGGCATCTCTCACTTTGTTCAGATATTTTGATTTTCTTCATTGCTTCTAAAGTGGCCTCTAATTTTTCCTTTTCCTCGAAATAATCATGAAGCAATAGTTCCTTATTTGTAGTTGATAAAGCAAGAATTCTAATATCTTCATTTATTTCAAATAAAGATTCGTCAATTTCTTTAATATCATTTTTCAAATCACTGAAAACCTTTGAATTGTCATTTTTATTCTTTTTTAAAAGTTCTTTTTTCTCTAGATTTAAAGCTTCTATTTTTTTCGTATATTCTTCTCTATCAGATGTTAATTTAAGTAAATCCGTTACTTCTCTATTAAGTAAATATTCCTCTAATCCACTATTAATCTTTTCAAGCTTATTATATTCGTTCTGTTTAATTTGAATCTCATTATTTATATCTTCTAAATCGGTAATAACTAAATCATTTATTATTTTAAATACTTCTTTGTTTTTACCAGAAACAAAAGTATTATTATTCTGTAAAAATTGGTTTGTCCCCAATTCTCCTTGGTGTACAAATACAAAACGCATAAAGTCTCTGAAAGATATTTTTTCTTGATTTAAATCATTGCTACCAGATTTTTTCCTTAAAATACTATGTAAAGGTATTTGAAATTGTTCTGCAAAAAAATCATTAGCTTCTTCAACTTTTTTACGCCATGGAGAATACTCTTGATGTTCATCAAATCCACATAAATAAATACTAATTAAATTTTTATCGACTTTTAAATTTCTATTAATAGTATAAATTTTTTCTCCTGCTTTTAACTCTAAGAATACTTCATCACAGTATTCAGCTAGCTCTGTCTGCACTGATAAATCTATGATATCTGACTTGCTACCTAAACAGTATGCTATTAAATTTAAAACTAAAGATTTTCCAGAAAATCCATCACCTTTAATTATAATTAGAGATTCATCAATATCTAATGTTCTTTTATAGTTCTTTCCAGAAATAATTAGCCTAAGTAATCTTAATCTAGTTTTCATTTTTCACCAAAACCTCTCTTTGATTCTTACTACTAAATTTCCTGTTTTCTATTATATTCTTACATTTTTCAATTTCCCTTTCAAAATAACTATTCTCAAGGTTTGAAACAAGTGATTTTCCTTCTTCAGTGATTTTACTGTACATTACATTTTTTTTCTCAGTAGTTTCTATATCTATTTTTATAAACTTTTGGTTAGATAATATAATCATATTATCCCTAATTGTCTTTTCATAAGTTAAATAGTTATTTTGAATAAAAGTTTCATCAATATAAAAGTTATTTGAGGAACCCATAGCCGTCATAGTTAATAATGTGAAATAATAAAGTATCTCATCAAAATCTATGCCTTTTCTACGTTGCTTAAAAAGGTATAATATAATAAGCATTTGAATGCATTCTATATATTTATTTTCAAATAAATATTTCAGATCTATTGGTAATTTACTTACTTTCAATTCTCTTTTCCCCCCACCATACTTCTTTTTCTGATTTCATATCATCGGCTAATATATGGATAAAACCTTGCTTATTAATTTCATTAGGCATATTATCTTCGCTTATAATTTTTCTTAATTTTGTAAATTCTAGATTTCCCAATGACTTATGTACAGCTTTTAAAAACTTCTTACTATCTTTGTCCTCTTCATATGTTGAAATCAATAGTTCTTTATATTTCATATATGTTAATGCCAAAAAGTGATCCGCATATTTATTGCTATTTTTTAGTCCTGATTTTTTTAGCCATCTAAAGTACTGTTCAGCTGTGAAAAAACATTCTTTACTATAATCCACCTTTATTTCATCTATATTCTCTGCCCTTAATTTTCTACAAAATAAGTTCTTTTCAAGTTGTTGTTTTTCATCCGTGTTGGGCAACTCATCAATGGAGATCTCATACTCTTCCAAATTGTTTTCAACATCAGGTATAGTTGTACATATCTCATCAATAATTACTCTTATTTCCTTCTGATGAGATGACTTATTGGGATCATATGATATGGTCTCAATATTATAAGTTTGCTTTAAATATGTAATAACTTCATGAGTTGGATTCGCTAAAACTATGTAATGCTTCGAATTAAAATATTCATTATTATCCTTAATGATATTTTGTATGAAAACATCATTAAAAGAAAATCCAACAAATAAAAACGTCTTGACTCCAGAAAACACTGAAAACAAAGCCTTATATACATTGTTATCATACAACTCTTTATATTTTTCTTGGCTTATAACTATACTACTACTGTCACTGATATGACCATGTAAATGGAAAATTCGATTTTCATCAGTTCCGTTCATAAGATCTTGTATATTTGTCTTAACATCTTTTAGATTCAAAGGTATATAATTAGTTTTTAAATACTGCTGAATAATGTGATCATAATTTGTAGTGAAATATAAATTAAAACCGTACTTGGCTAAGTCCTCATAATTATTTTCTATCCCCACAAGCTCTTTAGGAATACACTTGTTTATTTTACTTACAATAAAGTTCTGGATATCTTCTTCAGTCCTATTTAGATATTTTTTAATGTTTTTTACTGCTTCCCAGTAATCATACTTATCTAAATCATACTTTAGAACATTTAAAAAAGAAGCTCCATTTACATCCTCTATACCCATAGCTAGCGCGCATTCTTCTATTAATTTTCCCCAATCTGGCACGTTAAATGGTATAGATAATCCAGCCCCTAAAAACGGAACTATATTACCCTTTTTATAAAGTCCTTGTAGTTCTTTTATAAAAGACTTATTACTCATACATCCACCCTCTTAACTGCCTTTACAGGAATCTAAATTTTCTATAACACAAGTTTTATAACTTAACTCAATTATAAAACATACAAATACTATAATTTATTTATCTTACGAGCATCTACAGGCTTGTCCACTTCTTTAGGGATTGCCCATGCCACCCTAATCGAACAGCTCCTTCTACCCGTCCTTGCTCATATAGAGCCTGAACTCTACGCTGAGATACACCCCATTTTTCTGCTGTTTCTTTAGCAGTAATATATTCCAATTAATATAATTTTCCATATAATAGTATACACGAAGAAACGAATAAAAACAACATTTTTAGAAAATTATGTAAATAAAGGTGTTATTCCTTTAATTTTGGGATTTCATCAAGGCAATTGCTATCATCTTGATATGTGTATAGTTCCTTAATAGCATTTGTAAAGCTAACCATTGCAGAAGTTTTACCTACACCTCTGTCTCCTGTAAATGCAATTATATTATTATAATCTTTAATTTATTATAAAAGTTGAGAACAGTTTTTTATGTTACCACCATTATTAATTTTTGAATTATTTACAATACTCAGCAAGTTATCAGCAGCTTCATTGTATACGTCCTTTAATAAAGATGTTCCGAATTGTTTAATTTCTTCAACTTTTACTTTATAAAGTTCATCCAACAATATATTTTTAATAAACCGTCGTTTTTATATAATTCAACCATATTCATTTAAATTCTCCTTTTTTATTGTCTCTCTTGTTATAGATTATTCTGTAAAATTTTAAATTCACCTGCTAAAACAGTAAATATTTTATTACATTTTTATATTACTTCCAATTATATAAAGACCATCGCATAAATATGCTCTTATATATTTAAAAGCAATTCCAAATTATCATCTATCACTGTGAAATATTATTACTTTTATGTATAGCATCCCAAACAAATGTTCAAACTCTAAATAAATGAAATTAAATTCATTTAAATAAAAATAAATTTGATTTAGGAGTGAGAATATGGAAAACGATATTAATGATAGTGATTTTGTAGTAACCAGTAGTCACCCCCAAACCCAAGCGAATACATTAGACGACAGAAGTGATAATGATTGTTTATCAGAAGATACCTATAGACTAATACTAAAGAGCTATGCTGATAGACTAGCAGCTAAACAGCTTAAGCCATCAGTTATTAAAATGGTTATTAATACCATTAATGATTTTTATCTATTTACAAATAAGTACCCTTGGGATTGGACTGCTGAAGCTTTTGATGAGTGGCGTTACTATTTATATAGAGAAAGAAATAATTGTGAAGCAACACAGCGTAAAAAACAAAATATAATTTCACAATTTCAATCATTTTTAGTTAATTCCCCACAACTTAGTGAGCTTTATGAAGTCAAATTCGGTAAAAAGCCTTTATTAATTCGTTCAGGTAATAACCTTATACCTCGTAAATTTCCTGATGAAAACAAAGAAAAACATTTATTTTTTACAAAAGAAGAATTAATGAGTTTATGGCTGTATTTTGATAAGCAAATAACTTTAGCAAAAGAAAGTAAATCTCGGAAATTAAGACTATTACAAAGAGATAAAATACTATATCTACTTATGTATTTTTGTGGATTACGTGCAAATGAAGTCTTAATGCTAGATACCACAGATTTAATATGCAATCCCCCAAATACAGATTGGAATAATCTTGGTATCATTATAAAAGATAGAAAAGTTTGTTGGAAAAATCTATATAGTGCTCAAACAGTTTGGATGTCAGAAACATGTTCCAAATATTTAAAATGGTATCTTGAAAACATAAGACCATTATTTATAAGTGATGATAATTCTAGCCTATTTCTTTCTGAAATGGGATGTCGCATGAATTCAAATTCTATAGCAAGGAATTTTAAAGAACATCTTAAATGTGCTGGACTTCAATGCGAAGGGCACTCAACCTACTCTCTTAGGCGCAGTAATATCATCCATACGTATCAAGACTTGCAGATTAGTCCAACTTAATTCAAAAACACACTAAATTTACATTTAATAGTATTAAAACTATGAAAATATAATATCTAGTCAGGTATCAAATGAATTAACGGTCAATTTGATAAAAATACTTTCTAGGGAATTATGTTTGATAATAGCATATATCTATTAATTCATATAAAACAAAGTATTTCAATTATTTGATTTGAGATACTTTACTTTTTGTTTATTTATGAATTGAAATATATACTAAAATACTCTCTTATTTTGAAAAAAGATAGTATTTTATGTATATATTTCTAAAAGTCTGTACACACTTATAATAAATCAAATTAAATTCATTTTAATTCAATCTATTTTGATTGTGGAGCAATTATATGGAAACACATTTAAAGAACAAATTAAAATTAGTAGTAAATAGTAGTGTTCATCCCGAGAACGCTCAACCAAATAAGGGTAATAGTGTAAGCCTTGAAGAAGACACCTATACACAAATACTAAATGCCTACACAAACAGACTTATGGCTAGACGTCTTAAGCCATCAAGTATAAAGACTACTATTAATACTATAAATGACCTATTTTTATTTACAAGTAAATATCCTTGGGATTGGACAGCTGAGGCTTTCGATGAATGGTGTGCTTATTTATATAGAGAAAGAAATAATTGTGAAGCAACTCAACGTCATAAGCAAAATATGATTTCACGATTTCAGTCTTTTTTAGTTGAATCTCCACAACTTAGCGAGCTTTGTAAAGTAAACTTTTGGAAAAAGCCTTTATTAATTTGCTCAGAAGATAACCTCATACCCCATAAAGTACCTGATGAAAATAAAGAAAAGAGATTAGCCTTTACAAAGGATCATCTAAAATGCTTATGGTCATACTTTGATGAACAAATAGCTTTTGCATACAACAATAAATCCAAAAGTTTAAAGGTATTACAAAGAGATAAGGTGTTATACCTTATCATTTATTACTATGGACTAAGAGCAAATGAAGTTTCTATGCTAGACACAACTGACTTTTTATATAACCCCAAGCGTCCTGAATGGGATAACTTTGGGGGTGTAATTGTCAGATTTGGAAAGGCTAGTGGAGGTAGTCCCCCAAAACGTCGTACTGTATGGACTATTTCTGAAACTTCAGTTGAATACTTAAGGTGGTATCTTGAAAGTATCAGACCATTATTTGGCTTTGATGAAAGCAAGAGCTTATTTCTTACGGAGCGTGGATGCCGTATGAATCCAAAGACTATTACTCAGAATTTTAAAGAACACCTTAAATGTGCTGGTCTTCCATATGAAAATTATTCAACTCATTGTCTCAGACATAGTTATATAAGTCATTTATCAGAAGACTTAGAAATCAGTCCAAGATTTATTCAAGAGCAAGTAGGTCACACTTATTTAGCCACAACACAAATATATACTCACCTTTCAGATTCTTTTGTAACAAAACAACTTACAAACGTAATAGACCGCCAGTTGGCAAAATTCTTACCGAAGGGATGTAATTGAAAATGATTGAAACCAGTATCTTTAATAGATTTACTTATACTAAAACAAAAGAGTTTTGGAATTCCTTTGATACAATATCTGAAGAATATTCTCCTGATTCTCTTAATTATATTACAGTACAAAGAGACAAAATTATTTTTCAGTTATGCTATTCATATGGCTTAAGAATTGAAGAAATAATAAACTTAACCCTAATGGATTTTAACTTTAGTGATGAGTCTCATGAATCATTCGGAAGCATATACGTACAAAAGATAAACAATAGACTTATATATCCTCTATTCCATGAAGCAACAGAGGATATCCGTAAATATCTCGATATTATCAGTATTAATAGCAAACCCTGTAACAGCAAATTATTTTCAACCATTAAGGGTAATATTCTATCTCAACATTATATGAACAATAGATTAAGAATTTACAATTCAAAGCTCCCATTGTCACAAAGGATAGAAAGCATAAACCTATTCCGGCAATATTATATAGCTGATATATTAAGGATTAAAAGTCTTTCTCAGAGTTTTATAAATAATCAAATCGGCAACAATATATCAAATAACCAAGTTTATTTGCACTTACAACCTAATAAAATTTATTTTGGAGGTAATTATGTTTAAGTGGCGATTGAAAGAAAAAATGGCTGAGAAAGGAATATGGCGGTGTACAGACTTAACTAAATTATTAAATGCACATGGTGTCAATATCACTTCTTCAATGGTTACAATAATTGTTGATAAGATGCCAGAAAGAATCAATACTAAGGTTCTTGATGCTTTATGCGATATTCTTGAATGTACACCTGCTGATATTATGGTACACACTTCATCTGGTAAGAATGCTGAAAAATTGCTAAAAGCAGTTGGTGATGAAATTGGTATTAAGCCTGGTCCAAAACCCCGTAAAAAATCAGAGCAGTCTGACATACCTACTTCTATACTGGGGCCAAAAGGTGGTGTAATTAATTAATGTCTGAAAATAGTTGGTCAAGTAAATACGATAGCTGCATAAAATGCAATACCACTAATCATCCACATAAAGCAAAAGGCCTATGTACTTCTTGTTATCAAAAAGATCATTCATACCCTCAGAAAATTTGTAGCGTTTGTGGAAATCTTGCTAGAGTTCATAAGAAAGTAGATGGTAAGGCAATATGCCGTAAATGTTATAAACAACCAATACATACTTGTAGCATCTGTAATAAACAATCTTCTGCAGCTGTTAAGCTAAGTATGACTGATTTTGTATGTGACTCATGTTATATAAAACATTATCGAAACAAGCAAATTTGCTCTATTTGTGGCAAATCCGAGTTACTTGCAATTAACTCAATAGATAAAAAGGTATGTATAAAATGTTATTCTTCACCTAATCATCTTTGTTCTAAATGTGGCAGAAATATAGAATCCCCTTATATAGTTGATGAAAAACATGTATGTAGCCGTTGTTATGAAAATTTTAGACAAAATAATATTTCTGCCATTGATATAAGTAAAAACTCCTATACTTGCAATATTTGCGGTAAACAAAACTCAGTTCAACATATCTATAGTGATAAATCGGTAATATGTCCGGACTGTGCTAAGCAACAATCAGATATATGTTATTCCTGTTATAATCCATTATTGCCTATTTATTCTCATTTAGTTGCTAAACCATATTGCCGTGATTGCTATTATAAGCAGAAATTTATAGCTATATTTATAAACCTTAAGAAGAGTTGGTGCGAGATTTTCACTTCGCTTATGGAAGATTATTTTAATAATAAAGCCTTAACAGCCTCATATGAAAGTATTTGGGGACAAATTAAAAAATCAGAGTTTTTGTTAAATGATTTATATTTAGCATATTCAGATAATAACAATACTTTTTCAAGTATTATCTTTGTAAATTTAACTAGTAACTATTCCTCGCATAAACTATTTATTAATGACCTAATAGCATTTTTATATTCAAAAAGTATTTTTGTAGATTATGATAATGGCTTATTCTTACTTAACAATCTAAATGAACAAATTAGTAAATTGTCAACTAATCTCCAAAATACAGTAGCAACCTTTAAAGAAGAATTGCTTATTAAATTAAAAAGATATACAGAAAGAGGATGGGTAAAAAAGGATTCTAGATTTACTTATTATACTTGCTATCTATATCTATTGACAGCTATTAGATTTTTAAATTTTTGCAATACAATATTGGATATTGGACAATCAACCCAAATTACTAATCAAACACTAGATGCCTATATACGTCTTAAACCCTATGACAAAGGCAATCTAAGACATTTTGTAAAGTATATCAATAAAAATAAATTAACCTTTACTCTACTGTATCTTCCATTCTCAAACTATAGGCATGATTTAAATGTAAGTCTTAGTGATGATAAGCAAAAACAATTACTTGAGGTATGCCTATATAATTCAAATATTAGCCTTAGGGACAGAATAATAATTATTCTAATGCTTCTTTATGGACTTACTCCTCAAGCAATCAGAATGCTAAAAGTTAATAATTTTAATCGAGTAAAATCAGGTAATAATATCAATTTTGTTTTATTAATTAATCAAGTAAAACATGCAATACCAGAAGTATTATCACCACTGCTTCAACAATATCTAGATTCATTAGAATCAGTTAATAAATATGTTTTTCCTGGCAGACATTGTAGCACTGCTATATCATTAAGCTCAATTTGTAGAATTGTTAATGCATTTGGTGTTACAGCGACAGAATTATATTATACGGCAGTAAATAATGCTATGCTAAATGGTCTGCATCAACCAGCATTATTAATGAAAAATTTTGGGATTGATCATAAAACTGCAACAAGATATTTCAATTTAATTAAAGGAAGTGAACAATATATATGAGTAACGCACTTCATAAATGGTCTAACAAATACGAATGTTGCATTAATTGTGGAACTACTGAAGATAAGCATCATAGTAAAGGTTTATGTATTAAATGTGCTCAAATAAAATATGAAAAAAACAATGTACACATGTGCAGTATATGTAATAAAGAAGGAAGAATTTCAAAAACAATTGACAATAAAAAAATATGTAATAAATGCTATGCTAAGTATTATATAGTTAAAAGGCAGTGTGATTTATGTCATAAAATTAAAGTAATTGCCAAAGTAACCGATGGCAAATCAATTTGTTCATCATGTTACTCTAAATTCTATGCTCCAAAAAAAGAATGTGAAATATGTCATTCCATTGAAACTGTGGCTACTAAAATTGACGGAAAAATAGTATGTAAAAAATGTTACAAAAAATGTGTACCCCTTAGATTATGTAGTGAATGTAATAAGATGGGCAGAATAGAATATAAAAAATATGGTAAGGAAATGTGCTCCTCTTGTTACAGTAAATTTCAAAGACCAAAAAGCTTTTGTAGTAACTGCGGGAAACTTGGAATAACTAAAATTAAGATTAACGATGTAAATATCTGTCCGTCATGCTATGATAAATTTTATAGACCTAAAAGAACGTGTAGTATATGTAATAAAAGAAGAATTATTAAGAAAATTATTGATGACAAGTTTATCTGTGATAATTGTTACATTAATTATGCACCTAAAAGAATTTGTAATATTTGTGGTATTGAAAAACCAATAAAAAAAATAATTGATGGAAGAGACATTTGTACGCAATGCTATACAAGGTTACAAAACACCTGTAATGAATGTGGCCAAGTAGTAGTTAGTTTTAACTATAATTTAAATATTTGTGATAATTGTGCATACAAAAAAAAGCTAATAAAACTAATAGAAGAAAGTAGAAGTAAATTTACATCAGAAAAAATTTTCCAACTATACGAAAATTATATATATACTCTTATAAAATGTAATTATGCTGGAGCAAAAATGTATTACAAAGTAATTAATGAATACAACTTTTTTAAGCTCTTAGATGATAGTTGTATTTATATAGAAGATAGAATAAATGAATTGCGCACTAAAATTCACTTTCCTCTTTCAATTCAAAATTATTTTTTCATGAAAGGTTTTTTAAAGGTAGAAAGTGATTTAGAAATATTTAATAAAATTCATTCTAGGTATATAAATAAAATAGCACCCGAATTCAATAGTATTTTTTCATCATATTCAATAAGTTTAATTGAAATAAAGAAACGTCTAATTAGCAGGAGTTGGAATAATAAATTCAGTAGTAATTACTATATACAATGTCTTAGAGAAGCCTTTTTATTTTTTGATTTTTTATATAAAACAGGTATTAAAAGCATAAATGAATTGGGGCAAAATCTTTTAGATGATTATGTAGTAAATTATTGTACAAATTTATTTGTCCTAAAAAAATTAATAAAATTTATAAATAAAAATGTAAAACTTTTTAGAACCTTAAAAATATTAGAAATAAAAACTATGACTAACTTAAAAAACAGTTCATATTCACAATATGAAAAAGAAGCAATATTTAATTTATTAAATAGCTCAGAAACAAGTAATAGAGATAAAATCATAGCTTATTTAGTATTAATATATGGAATGAAAATACCCGAAATTGTTAATATTTCTCTTGATGATTTGAGAATATCGAAAAAAAAATATTACTTATATGCTCACAAAACATGGATAACATTAAATGATACTATAGGTACAATGATATGGTCATACATAAAAAACGATAGAAAAGAGCAACTTTCTTTAGGTCATCAAAAAGAGTGGCTATTTACTGGGAGTAAATACTATAAACCAATTAGTAGTAAATATGCATATTCCATTCTAACGAAATTTGGAATTTATATTAGAATATCTTATCCAACACTGTTTAAAGATTATTTTTTAAACTATGATATATCACCTTCAGTACTAATTGATGGTTTAGGTATGAATATTGTAACAACAATCAACTATTACAATTATTATAACATTAACGGTATTCATGAAATAAATACTGATAAACGGAATACATCCAGGTTAATTAGTAAAATACCAACTTATATGGTGTACATTTTATCTTGTTCTGATGGCTCCTACTATACCGGCTATACATCTGATATTAAGAAAAGATTAAAACAACACCAAGACGGCACAGGCTGCACCTTCACCAAAACCCGAACACCTGTTGAACTTGTCTATACTGAAGAACTTCCAGATAAACCTTCAGCATTAAAAAGAGAAAAACAAATAAAAAAACTAACAATCTTCGATAAAGAAAAACTTATTGAAAAAAGTAGGGTGAATTAATTTCCACCCTACTTTTTTATGAAAATTGGGAGTCTATAAAAATCTTTTAATATCAAGCCTTCTAGAGATTATTTAACCAATTAAATCAAATTTAATTCAATTATCTCAAATCTAACTTGATTTTTTGACCCTTTTTTAGTGAAATCAGCTCATACCAAGCATTTCAAGACTTATAATATAAGAAGGTTTTACCCACACTTACTAAACCCACAATATCTGCATATCATACAGCCGCCTTCATGTTCAACTGGTTTACCACATTCAGGGCATGTTCCCACTGAATCTAATCCAGCAAAATTCTTGTCTGGGTTTGAACATTCCACTTGCATTGTGCATACAGAACATTCAGCTTCACATTCCAGCTTGTCCTCATCATCTGATACTGTTCTTGCCGTAGGTCTTTGTAGCAGACTGTATTCTGAAACCACCTCTTCTGTCAGTGCCTCTTCATCCTTGCCATTCTGAATTTTAGCAACCTTCTCAATTAGTCTGCCTATTGCATCTGGACAAGACAATACTTTTAGTCCCTTTTGACGAATTGTAGATGGACACCTGATTCCCTTTAGCTGCTCAACTATGGACTTCACATCCATTCCCGAACGAAGCGCCACAGAAATTAATCTGCTGGTAGCTTCTGACTGAGAAGGACATCCTCCTGCACGGCCAGTGTTTGTAAACACTTCGCAAATACCATTATCATCGTAGTTAACAGTAATATATAGATTACCGCAGCCGATTTTAACCTTTTCAGTAAAACCAGTTGTAATATCAGGTCTTGGTCTTGGCTCAATTCCAGAACTTTTTGCTAATATTAATTCAGCATTATTTTCATTACATGAATCGCAATAAACATTCTCACCTGCCGGCAATGGGTTATTCGCTTCAGTCTCCTTACCCTTAACCTTGCCAATATTCAACACCTGCAAATCACGGCTACCATCTCTATAAATAGTTACACCCTTGCAATGGGTTTTATATGCAAGAACAAATACCTCTCTAACATCATCAGTAGTAGCATCATGTCCTAAATTTACAGTCTTAGAAACAGCATTATCAGTGTGTCTTTGAAAAGCTGCCTGCATTTTCACATGCCATTCCGGCAAAACATCATGGGCAGTAACAAATATATTCTGCATCTTTTCCGGAACCTCCACCAAACCCTTAACAGTACCCGCTTTAGCTATTTTTTTCATTAAGTCATCAGAATAGAATTTATCTCTTATTGCAGCATCCTTGAAAACTTTATTTACCTCAATCAATTCGTTATTGTCCATAACATTTCTGATATATGAGATAGCAAAAATTGGTTCAATTCCGCTTGAAACACCAGCAATCAAGCTCAGGGTTCCTGTTGGGGCAATAGTTGTTACCGTAGCATTTCTCAGCTTTCTGCCGTTGCCAGCAAAAATGCTGTCCTCATAATATGGGAAAACACCCTTTTGCTCAGCTAAATCTTGAGAAGCCTTTTGTGCATTTTCCTGAATGAAGCCCATAACCTTGTCTGCCAAGTCAATTGCCTTCTGTGAATTATATGGAATTCCTAAAGAACACAGCATATCAGCCCAACCCATTATTCCCAAGCCAATTTTTCTTGTGCCTCTTGTCATCTTATCAATCTCCGACAAAGGATATTTGTTAACTTCAATAACATTGTCAAGGAAATGTACTGCCTTCTTAACTGTGGCTGCCAGTTTATCATAATCCAACTGACTTCCATCCTCATTCAGCATATTGTATAAATTAATTGAACCTAAATTACATGCCTCATACGGCAATAATGGCTGTTCACCGCATGGATTAGTGCTCTCTATTTCGCCCAGCTTTGGTACAACATTATCTTTATTTAATCTATCTAAAAATATGATACCAGGTTCACCATTCTTCCAAGCCATTTCAACAATAGTATTAAACACACTTTTAGCGTTTAATTTGCCAGCTGGCTCCTTGGTCTTTGGATCCACAAGTTCATAATCCAAATTATATTCAACTGCCTTCATAAATTCTTCAGTAATTCCTACACTTATGTTGAAATTAGTAATCTCAGAATTATCTTTTTTGCAGGAAATAAAATCAAGTATATCGGGGTGGTCAATTCTAAGAATACCCATATTAGCACCACGGCGGGTTCCTCCTTGCTTAACTGCTTCAGTTGCAGCATTAAAAACCTTCATAAAGCTAATGGGTCCGCTTGCAACCCCACCTGTGGAATTTACTGTTGCACCCTTTGGTCTTAACCTTGAAAAGCTAAAACCTGTACCGCCTCCACTTTTATGTATTAGAGCAGCATTTTTTATAGTTTCAAAAATGCCCTCCATAGTATCTTCTATAGGTAATACAAAACACGCACTTAGCTGCCCTAAAGGTCTTCCGGCATTCATAAGTGTCGGTGAATTAGGTAGAAACTCCAAATCTGCCATCATATCAAAAAATTCTTGTTCAATTTGAGCCAGTCCATTTTCGTCAGTATAATTTGCATCTGCTGATGCAACAGCCTTAGCCACTCGTCTGAACATACCCTCACAGTCCTCAAGTAAATTACCATCCTCGTCCTTCGATAAATATCTTTTTTCCAATACTTTAATGGCATTTTCAGAAAGCTTCATTTACATATCTCCTCTCAATAACTTTTGTTTTTAGTTCTTTTTACTAAAGTGTAACTATTATAATGCCTAGATTCAAAATGAAATTTTTCGATGTACAAAAATTTATACACCGACAAAAACCACTTGTGGTTTTTGTGGCTCGAAAATGCACCTTGTTCGTACATACCTTATTTTCGAGCTATTACATTCAGCGGCGCGTAAGCAAAGCAAGAGATATTCTCACCGCCGAAAACCAAAGCAGTACCCGTCACTTATAGAAGATGTCTCGTTATATGTAGCATCTTATAAATAATTAACTACAAATTTCAATGGTTTTCTACATAATAAAGCAACAAAAAAGCTTGTTTTCTCTAATGAAAAACAACAACATTTAGTATTCTTTTGTTTCTTTGGCACAATATATTGTATCACTTATTTAATTTCCAATCAATATATATGGATTATTTAATCAACTTTCCTAGATAAAAAGTGTTAATTTACAATCACTTAATATAGATTATTACCCCAGTCTATCTGTGTTCAAACTATAAACTTTTATTCGAAAAAAAGGATAACATTTTGATAAATGCTATCCCCCAATTTATAAAATTAAGTTACTCAACTTTCCCAGTTGAAAATATAGGTGTTCAACTTATCAATAGCTAGTTGAATTTAGTTACATATTATTAACAGTCTATTTCTTATCAAAATATGCTGCTTGATACTTATTTCCCGAATCCCAAAGTATCCATTCCTCGTAACCTGCATCATATACTGCTGCAATTTGTTCACGAATCTGCTTTGCTCCATAGGTCTGATAATACCCTTTTGGTAGATACTTGGCTGTAAAAGCTTGTATATATGGTCTTACCTTTGCCTTGTAATCCGGAACTTCTGCTATCTTTTTCTTTCCCGCCATTAAAGCATTATACATGACTTTGTAGGGCTCTAAATCAGGTTTTGTAAATGGTATTCCATTGATAGTCTGTCCAACTCCATTGCCCATTACACCGTTTGACGCATTTGCGTAATGAGACGGGTAAATCATAGGGCTGATACAATACACATCCTTGCCTACTTCCTCTATAAGCTGACCTATATTATTTCCATCACTTTTACTTTCAATTATTATTGCAAAAACATCGGCAGAAACTGGAACTCCCAAGCCTTGATGGATTTCCTTTTCCGCCTTTGCGAGAAATCCGTTTATTGCCTGTGGCTTAGCAGGTACATTGGTTCCATAATTAAAATCATTCTTCCTGCCTGTTGGAAATCTGACATAGTCAAATTGAATTTCATCAAAGCCCTTTGAAACAGCCTCTTTTGCAATAGCTATATTATAATCCCAAACCTCTTCAAAATATGGATTAGTCCAAGGATCTTTTCCATTTTCCAACCATAGCGTACCTTTTGGAGTCTTTATGCCTAAATCAGCCCTTTTTTTAGCTAATGTTTTATCTCTGAAGGTAACGATACGTCCGATAACGTAAATTCCGTTATCATGGAATTTCTTTACAAGCTGTTCAGGATTATAGTACTTAGTTTGTGCACCATATTTTTTTACTACATCCAGATTAGACTGATAATTGAGAGTCCCATCCTCTTTAATATCAAGCACAACAGTATTTACTTCCGTTGTCTTTGCCAATTCTATAATCTTATCAACTTTAGAAGTTGAACCACCAGAAGGACCAGTTAGATAAACTGCTTTAACCTTAATATCCTTTATACTTGGCGACAGCTGTAAACCATTTGTTAGCTGATGTTTCTGACTTTCTTCTGTAGTATTTGCAGCTTGACCAGTCGTATTTACTGCCTCTGATGTAGTATTTGAATTATCAACACTTGGCGTAGCAGAATTTTCAGCTACTGAATTGGAGGCACTAGTGTCTTTCGCCTGCTGTGTTTGGTCAGATGGTCTTGCGTTTATATCAACAGACTCGCCAGTCTTATTACTACTCAAAGGAGATGAGCATGCTGATAAAAATAAAATCGAAAAGACAGTTGCAGCTATAATAGCAATTTTTGGTTTATTTTTCATAAGTACCCCATCCTAAAATAAATTTTACTCTTCATTAGTATAAGACTGAACTTCAAATATATGTACATTTAAAATAAGTCATTATAACCAATACAGGCAATATAATCATATAGTCAATACATTAGAGTATTATACATAATGAACATAAAAAAATCAATCACATTTAAATGTAAAAAGGCTCATACCAGCTTGTATTGCTGATGTGAACCTTTTGAAATTATTTCTGTTAAATTTATTTTTTTAGTTCAATAAGATTTAGAGCTGCAAAACTATAGATGTCACTTTCCTATTATATTTTATACTGATACTATTAATTACTTGAATTCTGAATTTCAAACATCTATTTAATTTTGTCAGGTTTAGTTATTTTAACGTCAACAGCAGCACTGTCTGAAATGCTAGCGTTATTACCTTTTATTGTAAAATTCAACTTATAGATATCACCATAATACTTGTCAATACCATCAATTATAACCTCCTGATTTGCTGAAGTTTTCAAAGCAAAATCAACTTTAATGATATCACCCTTTTTAAAGCTTATATTATTAATAGATATACTCTGATTATCAGTAATAGTCACTTTTGACAAATCAGTTATTTTACTACCTGACCTAGTCCATTCTGTTGTAAACAACCTTGTTGTTTTGTTATCCTTCTTTGAAACTAAAACCGCATTGAGATTCTTATTGTTTTTATTAGTATCAATTAAAGGATTAGTCAAATCACTGTCTAAAAGTATTGTAAGATCGGTAATATCACGTTTTATAGTTATAGTTAGTGATACCGGTATGTATGTTCCTAGAGAAAAATCATTCCGCTTTTTATCACTAAGTATTTTACATTCACAATCCCAGTATTTAATCTCTATTGTTACCTCTTCAATATCAGAGTCTCCACTAGATTCTCCATCATATTTGGCAACTACTTTATAATAGTACTTTTTGCCGTCAATTTCCATAGCATCAGGTAAGCTATTATCAGTAAATGTTTGTGTTGCGACCATACCTACCGCATTAACTAAACCAATTATATTAAAAACTGGACTATCCGCAGCTTCACTTCTCCAAATTTCATAGCTTTGTGCACCAGCAGACGGAATCCATGTTAGTTTCACTTCATTATCATCAACTATATACTCAGCTTGTAAGTTTGCAGGAGCAGCCAATATAGGCATACTCACATTAACACTGTTTGAGTACTTACCATCAGTTCCATTGAAAACAGCAGTTACCTTATAATAGTACTCTATACTATTTCTTGCTATTCTAGTAGTATAATCGGTAAATGTTGTTCCTGACAAAACTTCACTATTAATTTTATGGAACGTACCTCCGATGCCTTCACACCTGTAAACATTATAACCCTGTGCATCCTTTGAAGCATTCCATGTAAGTCTTACATCCTTGAAATTTATGATTTCCGCTTTTAAATTATCAGGTGCTGTCAGATTGAATATAGTTACAGCCACACTATCAGAATAATTACTCTCTCGTTCACCATTATAAACAGCAGTCACCTTATAATAGTACGTTTTTTCAATATCAGTGTTTCCTAGTTTAGATACATTATCTCTATATGTTGCCTGTGTTACTTTTTCTTTATTAATCTTTTCATAAGTACCATCCTGGCTTTCACTTCTGTATACATTGTACCCAGTTACACCAATGATAGCATCCCAATTAAGCTCTACTTCCTTATTATCTATATTTTTTGCGGTTAAGTTGCTTGGTGCAATTAATTTTGTAACCGCAACCTTTGCAATATTGGAAAAGTCACTCCACACTCCATTATAGTAAGCACTTACTTTATAAAAATAATCTTTACTGGTGTTTTCAGTAGGGATTATTACTGTACCATCTTTATAGGTTGTTCCCGTAACTGATTCTGTAAGTGAAGTAAACTCTCCGTCAATACTCTCACTTCTATACACTTTATATTTCGTTGCTCCCGGAGAAGCAGTCCATTCTAAATGTACACTATAATCTTTATATTCACCCTTTAAGTTTCGAGGCGCGATTATACTGGGATCGTTTCCCCAAATTTTTTCATTATCATAGTATACCGCAATGTTTTCACTGTTATTATATGAATAGTCATTTAATAGATAATAGTTTCTGATATATGTATCTTTAAAGAAATTAGACTCGTCAACGTTAAGACCTATTTTATGAAACGCTGGCTGCAGCATTAAGTAATAAGCACTGTCAATAGCAGCAGAAGTATTTTCAAAATAAGTCTCACAGTAATAGTCTGCAACTTTCACATTATTTTCATTATAAACATCTATTGGCATCTTATAAAAATTCATTCTAGTTATATCTTCATTCTGAACATCCTTATTCCCAAGAGTATATTCTGCATAGTATGGAAAAGGATTCAGCTTTGCGTCAGACTGTTCAATTCTTTCCTGTCCGGCATTTGTATTATTTGTGTCAGCAACTATTTTCGGTTCACCGTCAATAGTGAAAAAGTATTTAATTTTCATTCTGCTTAGCTCTAAATCAGTCGTCCCCAGGTTATGAATATTAACCCAATTCTTAATTCTCTCTACAGAAGTATTTTTTTCTGTTTCTGTATATGAATCTCTAAACTCCAACGTAATTTTGGGTTTTCCAGTGCCTTTAACAGAATAATTTTCTTTGCTGCTTGCAATCAAGATAGTGTCCTCACCAGATTTCCCATAGAGATCCACAGAATAGGAATAGCTGCCGACGTCAGTTTCTACAAAACTGAAACTGCCATTATTGGGTACATTACTTTTAAAACTCCTAAACCCCAAATATGTACCCCCATTACAACTTCTCTTAATCAGCAATTCTTTTACTTGCTGATTAGAGCTCCACTCAATAGTCACTTTGCTCCCATCTCCGATTGAATACCTTACCCAGCTAGTCGTCTCGTCGGCATATGTAGGAATAACCATACAAGCAATTATTATAAAAATTAGAGCAAATGATATCCATTTCTTTAGCATGTCCATCCTCCTCGCTATTAATTACCAATTATAAGTAAATAATGTCAAGTTGTTCTGTGAAATCTGCCTTTACCTATAACTTTATTATATTTCAAACGCTACCAAAAGTAAACATTTAATAACCATATATCCATTTAATCATATTTCTTTCCAGCTAATAATTTTTATGTTTTTAACATTCTTCTTTTTAGCTGTCTGAATTACAGCATTTTTATCATTCAGTACTATATCAGATGCTTTATGCTTAAAAAATGCACTTATGCTTTGATTTCCAATTATCAAATTATCTATTGCATCTTCATCATACTTTATATTTGCATCTCCAAGAAAAACAACATTTCCCTCTGCAATTAGAATTCCATTAAAATTTGTATTCTCTTGAACATATATATCACGAGAAGAATATATTATTCCACTTCCCTGATTAGGGGCAAAAGTCTCTGAAACTGTATCTCCATCACCGACACTGCTATTTGTAAGCACAACATCACTATCATTACTATCACTATAGTACATAAAGTTATTACTATCCTTTGCATTCCTATAAACAGTAGTATTCACCTTAAACACACTCTTCTCAATATTGTCTGAAAGAGATTTTGGCGGTTTAGCCATATTAAGTTCATTTTCATTATTCACAAATAAATCCATTAACTCAGCATATTCTTTTTTACCATATTGTACAGCTTCATCATAGTGTGACACATTTCCCGAACTATCTGTTGATTCATTACCTGAAAAATCTCCTTTTGTAAATCCTGTATACGGATCATAAATAGTATTGTTTGCAGCTACTCCACCAAAGCAAAACCCTTTCAACTGATTTCCTATTGAGGGTTCAATTATTATGTCACCTGTATTAAAATATGCACCATATTCCACATCCTCCTTCCAAGGAAGAGTATTCGGACGAGTATTCGATGGATTGTCCCAAATATACTTTATATGCATTGCCTTTTCTAGAATATCAATTAGGTTGCCTGAAATTGCATCCATCATTGTATTTGCGCCTGCATTATACGTCGTATCCCAAGTAATTGAATTTTCATCAATTGGTGGGTTAATATATACTCCTTTTGAATTATCATATGCATAGAAAACATTATCAGGGTTATGGATATTTGCCTTCTGTTCAAATGCCGCCGCAGGCCTGCTGTCAGATTTCTGTATTGACATACCTGAAACATATGCTTTACCAAAGCTATTTCTATAATCATTATATACTGAACTTCCTCCAACATATACACTGCCATTGATATAGAGCTTTGAATCACCTGCAACAATAACCGCACTGGATGGATCAAATGCATTACCCTTGTTAAGTCCAACCAGCAGTCCTTCATTATTGATATCAGCTGTTTCGCCATTCCATCCTCCGATTTTTACATTGGCATTGTTTCCGTCAACTTTCAAATCATCGAAGGTAAATACATTTTGTAAATTAACCTGTGAATAGTTGGACTCACTTTCTATATTTACACTTCTGGCAAATGCATTATATCCTTTTTTTACAGTTATATCTGAATGATTTGATGGGCTGCTGCCGCACAATGTATGTATAAATGCAGCTGTTGCAACATTCCCGTTGATAATAAATGAACCACTTTTATCATTAGTAATAAAAAAGGGGTCACTTTTCATTTGAATAATAAGCATTTTTTTCAGATTAATATTATTCCATACATTCGCATTTTTACTTTTTGTTCCCGGAACTCCAGCCATTATCCCGCCAAATTCATATCCGCCAACACTATAGTCAATCTCGTCAATGGAGTTTTTCGGTATTGTTCCATAACTAATTACATCTCCAGTCACATCTACCGTTCCGCCCATAGCAATTATATTTTTTTGTGCAATGAGTGCTTTCCTTGATAGAATTGAGGGTTTTTTATTTATTCTAACTGTAGTCAATTTACTATACGAAACAGGAATATCACTATTGTTAGATTCGGTTAAGAGACCAAATTCTGCCTTTATCTCTCTTTTGTAAGAAGATCCGTTTATAGGTGAATTATACTCACCAACTGACGTAATTTCAATCGAGGTTACTATATCTACATCATTACCAGAACCTAATTCTGAAGCCATTGTATCCCCTAGCCCGCTAAAGTTCCCCGGTGGAATAACAATATTCTTCGATTTTAGATTAACAGTCTTGTACATATATTTACCATCTTTTTGTGGATCAGCTATTTCTTTTAGGAAATTAACCTTTAATTCATCTTCATCATCTAATTTATTTCCAAGCTCAGCTTTTACTATCTTATAGAATTGGTATTTATATTCGTTATTTGTTATCTCTTCCAGTTTGTTTTTATCAAGAACTATAATTTCTCCAGGACTTGATGTATTATCAAATACTTCAAAAAATTTTGAAGTACTATCAATAGGGTGCTTTGGCGTTTTTCCATCAACTTCAAGCTCTGTATAATATGCAATCTTTCCCTGTATTACTATATCCCTTTCACCTCTGGCTTTTTCCTGTGCTTGTCCTACCGCCTCATCAATAATCTGTGCAGCCCTCTCTGCTCCTGCTTGCGCAGCTTGCATAGCCTCGCTCCTGTCAGATGACATTACACTCATGCTTAACTCTGAACTGGTCAATGCAATAACAGCTATTGACATAACTGATAGCATAAACAGCATAAAAAGCACCATAGTGAGTGCTGAACCATTATTCTTTTTTAAATGTTTCGCTATATTCATAATACATCACCTGTTATTTTTTTACATACGATGAAGTTTCATATACAATATCACTTTTTTCAACTTTACTTACATCTAGTACACTACTTATTGCTGCGCTTTTCTTCACGATATACACAGTAATTTTATACAGACTGTTTATTGTGCCATAACCGGAACTATTCATATACTTAACCAAAAATTGAGAATTTCTTCTGCCTATAAAACTAACTCCTGAATTAGCTTCATCATTCTCAATAACATAAACTGTAAAAATTTTGTTGTTTATAATCGTATCATCAGGTGTCACATAAGTTTCTATTTTCAGCTGTTCCTTACTACTAGGCGCAGAATCTTTATAGCTTACCTTCATTTTCATTTTATTAGTATTGATTATATTTCCACTAGCAATTACTCCTGCTGAATTACTAATAGTATACAATTTATTTATCTGATCCACTTCTAGCGTTAAACTATCAGTGACTGTTACATCAATAGTATTGATGTCTGATCCGCTATAATCCTTTACTGTAAGCGTGACCGTATTGTCTGAGAGATCTCCTTGCTTAATTACAAACTCAGAATCAGCATTATCAGCTTCCGTAATATCTATAGTATTAGTAGAATATGCAGTATCAGCGCTTACCTTTCCTTCTTGTTCTAGCAATACACTGTGATATGGAACTAAATCTCCGTTGCCCATACTGGCATAAATAGTAGGTGTTACTTTTTTAGAAAGAGCACTCTGAGCCTTTACCTCCTCCATAACCCTTTCAGCCATAGCAATGGCATCAGTTTTTTGCTTAGCTACGGCATTATTATTAACTGAAGCTAAAACCGAATTTAGCAACGGCACGGCAATAATGGCCAATATAGCTACTGCCAGCATTATCTCAACAAAGGTTGCACCCTTTTCAGCTTTTAGAATTCTCAGGTTATTTTTCATTTCTAACACTTCCAGTTGTCTTACCGATTTTTACTCTTGGTGACTTTTCGTCATCATATTTAATTAAATAAGAAAGAGTTTTATCAGTATTATTAATAATATTTAAGTTTACTCCTGCCTTATCCTCCTCACCGTATCGCTTAGAAGATAAAATAACAAGTCTTAAATCCTTTCCTACAGGAATAAACTCAAAAGTCTGTGAATACTCATGGTCAGGATATGCTTCATGGTCAGTTTTGAACTTGCAGTAATACTTACCAGCCTTTTTCTCTATAAATATTTCAGCATTTTCAATGCCCTTGCTGTCTCCGTAAACCACTGGTAATGAATAGCTAGTCTTAGCTGCCGGGCTTTCACAGCCGACAGAAACGCTTGGTGCAAGACCACCTCCAAAAGCAGATGCTACTACATAAAAATCATATTTAACCAGTTCTAAATTTTCGTCATCACTTTTTGTACCGTTTTCTGTTGAGTAAGAAGTATCAGCGCTATCTGTACTTAATGCGTCAAAACCACTGTACTCTTTGAAAAGATTTGTTTTGTTTTCTGCTGATGCTAAAGGTGACCACTTTCCATCAGGAAGTAAATAATAACCAGCTGTAGCTCTATCCATTATACCGTAGAAGGTAATAGTAGCAGATAGCTTTAGCTTACCATCAGTGTCCTCACTCTTGCCACTTGCAGCACCAGAAATACTGACTGAATTACAGTAAGCCTTTGTACCCAATTTTTTAAGGTTTGTGAGAAAATCTTTTATTTGTTCATTTGTCCCTTCAGCCTCTACTTTTACAGAAACGCTATAGGGCTTTCCATCTGGAACTTCAATATCATCTTTATTACTAGTAACTTGCGATTCTAGCCCCCATAAATAAAAATAGTTTTTGATTTTAGAACTAGCTGCACTATTTGCCTCAGATTGGGAGTCAAGCTGGCCATTTGAACCATCAGCAGCAACAGATGTCTCTTGTCCTCCAGCTTCATTAGCAGCTTCAGTAGAGTTCTCTGTTGTAGAACCTGAATTTTCTTCGTTACCAACCGCCTTGTAATCTTCAAAGCTAATTGATTTAAATTCAAGCTTTGAATCCTTGCTAATGTTTTTAATTGTAATTACCAACTCAGATATATCAATCTTTGGTGGATATACCGATCTTAAATTGGTAAGCTTTGCTGACAATATCTTTATATCACTGTCGATATTTTCAGCCTTTGACTTATATGCAGCATTAACAGCATAAGTACTGTTTAATGTTGTAAGCTCCTCATTTATAGCCTTAATACTTGATATTCTTGGTAAAAATAAAAACCTAACAAATACAACAACAAATATAAAAATACCTAATCCAATTAACAACTTCTTATCACGTTCCGTTATTTTCATAAAATCACATCCTAGATCTTTAATTGATATTAAAAGATTTTATAATCCTATTTATAATCTGTTCTGTATTTGTAAAGCTAACCGAATCACTTTTGTATGTAACAATATAGCACTTGTTCTCCTTAATTACGCAAAGCTCTGAACATGTGTATTGTATATTGTTATCCTCATAGCTATACACTGTCTTAACTGCATCTAACTTTGAATTTTTAGTTTGTGAGGAATATACAAGCTTATAATTTTTTAAAGTTCTCTTTAGCTTGCTTTGTCTCTCATCTGCAAAAGCCTTAACCTGCAATTGTGTACTTTCTCGGAGAATCTCTAAAGAAGCTGGGCTTGCATTTGTCAAAGAATTACTCGCAGATAAAAGAACTTTGCTGTCTTTCTCCTCACTAATAGCCCAATCAGGTATATATCCAATACTAAATTTATTATCCCATCCATAATATTTAGTTAAACTATCTTTATTGACACCTTCTAGTACAAGATCAAAGGTCTTTCCATTATTATCCTGACCCTTTGAAATGGCTGACAGCCCAATTTTTTTAAAGTATGCATCGTCTTTTATGTTTTTAATAAAGGAAGCTATTGTCTCCTCATTTTCGGCAACACAGTTAAGCGAAACCTTTACATCTGATTCCGACTCACCCGATATGTCCATTTTTTGTACAAATACTTTTTCAGGTGAAACTTTCTCAACTGCATTTATTATGTCTAAAGAACTAAACTGCTTTTGAGCTAGCCCTGTTCCTTCTTTCTCTCTCGCTTCAACTGCCTGTTTTAAAGTATTAAATTCTTTTACTTGAGTCACGTAACTATTTGTTTGTGCAACTTCGTCAATCAGCACAGCTTTCTCATTTTTAAGGTTATACTCATATAACGTTGGAAATATATACGCTGATGCAAAGGCAACCCCTATAAGTATAATTAAAATGGAAAGTGATGCTTTTTTGTACTTACTCTTTTTTTCAAATACATAACTGGCAGGTATTAGATTTAAGTCTTTCAATATACATCTCCACCTTAATTAGAAATTAGTACTTCTGCTTATTCTATTGGAATTCTATAACTGCTTTCCAGTGCTATTTTTCCACTTTTTCCACATTCAACCTCAACATAGACTTCTATTAAGTCATTAGCAATTAAAGCTTGCGTGATTGGGTCTTTATCTACTCCCTTTATTTTCTTCTCAACAATAAAGTCAAGGACTTTTACATCTCTGTCATTAGTAGACTTTTCACTTAAATAATTGTCACTTGGCTGTGGCTTAATCTCACTAAAATTAGTTACATCTGGTTCATAATACAATATACCGTCTTTAAAGCTATACCTTTTTGTTTTACCATCATCACCGGTAATAGCAATGCTTCGCCCCTTATTAAGATTATTATTATCTAATAATAAATCTATTTTAATATTGCTACTCCCCACATTACTTCTCTGTAAATCCCCCATAACACCATACGAAATCAAACCGTTGCCATACAATCCCTTTCCATACAAAACCGCTCTAGCACTTTTCTGTGCTGTCGATTTGTCAGATTCCGTTATAAAGTTACTGTATGCAGTAGTGAATATGAGTGAAATAGGTACCATAATAGCTGCCATGATTGCTACCGTTGCTATAACCTCAACTAGCGTCATGCCCTTTTTACTTTTTATATCCATTTACCCTCACTCCATTAATAACTATCTGCGTTCTAAGCTTTTGCCTACTTCCTAACTAAACCGCCTATTACATTTACTAGTCTGATATAATCTTTCTCAAACAACTCTCTGCCCTTTTTTCCCCTATAAATAATCTCATTTCCTATTGGAAGCAATTCAACTGGCAAATTGAAGTAGTTTGTAAAATACTCCGATATTCCGGCAAGCTTGCTTCCTCCGCCACAAATATAAATCCTTTGAACACGTTTTGAACTGTCTCTTGAATTTGAAAAATCAATAAACCTGCTAATATCTGCAACGATATTTCCCATACCTCTTTCAATTACAGGAGTTATTTCTGATTGACTTGCAGCAGCCACTTCCGATTGAGAATCAGAAACAGCCTGATATGTTATTTTGAGCTGCTCAGCCTTATCCTCCTCAAGACTAAATTCATCTGCAATATTCCTATCAATTTCCGCACTTCCATTTAATAAAATTCTATTAAATTTCAAATAATTATTTCGAAAAATACAAACCATTGATGTAGAATAGCCAATATCAACTAATGCAAACTCTTCATCTGAATTAAAAACCTGTTCCGTCTTATATGAAAATCCCTTTATAACACAATTTGCTGGTATGTCTATTGCTATCAATTGCTGCTTTAAAAGCTTAGATAATTGAATATAGCCTTCAATTTGTTTATTTGGAACAGCAACAATTAACACACGAGAATGAGAACCTTCGCTATCTGTTACATTCTCCAACAGCTTAAAATCAGTGGTATAACTCTGCAAATCAACTGGAAAGTATTGCTGCGCTTCAAATTCAAGTATTTGAGCTATTTCTTTGTCTGTAGATAAAGGAATCTGAATTTCTCTGGTAATAACGCCTGTTCCTGTTACGCTTAGAACAAGACCAGCTTTATTGATTTTATTAATTTTAAAAGCCTCCATTAATGTTTGTGCAAGTAATTCAGCATTTAAAATAATACCATCATTTATGCAATCCTTTGGTGTCTCAATAATGTCATATTCATCCACAATAATATTCTTTTTATTGGTACTTCCATAAGCAATTTTAGTGGTTTTATTGCCTATGTCCAAAGAAATTAGCTTCTTTTCAAACATAATGACCTCCAAATTAAAGTGAAACGCTCATAGAGCTACTCAGTACTATTACTACTGCACTCGCATTTCTTAAAGCAACCCTAAAAACTAGCAAAAACTGCTTTCAGTTTTGTTGCTCGAAAATACCCTTAGTTCGACTAACTATATTTTCGAGCTCTCCAGCCACTTTAAGGTATAAACTCGAAAATACCTATGTTCGCACTAACTATATTTTCGAGTTTTGTTATGCCTTTGTTAGGCACAAAAATGATGTAACTATCGTGGTGTCCTTATCTGTTGGACATCTTGCTTTATAACTCAGCTTATACTGGCAAAAACTGCTTGCAGTTTTTGTTACTCGAAAATGCACCATGTTCGCACTAACTATATTTTGAAGTTATTTTGCGGTTTTTGTTGCTCTAAAATGAACTATTTTGCACAAACTTTTTTTGAATATATTCATTTATCCTTGCAAAAACCGCTAATAGCTTGTTACTCAAAATGCTACCAGAGTTCACTCAAACTTTGTTTTAAGTTAAAATTCACTCATATTGGCATAAATCCCATATAAAATTCAATAATATTCCAGCCATACAGCATTGCTATAAACGTACCTATTGCAATAAAAGGTCCAAATGGAACTTCTGACTTACCATTTACCTTCTTTGATAAAATAAGAACAAAACTAACTATAGCTGCTAATATAACTGATAACAATAATGCAACCAAGGTAAGCCTCCAGCCAAGAAACAGCCCAATAACTGCCAATAGCTTGACATCGCCCATACCCATTGCATCGGTCTTGTAAACCACCGAACCTACAACTGCTACTAAAAGCAGGGTCCCAGCCCCACTAACAATCCCTATAATGGGATTGTACCAAGCTCTGTCACCATACATGTCTACTTGATAAAACAAGTTGTATACAAATAGAGCCGCACCACTGAGCATACCTGCAATAATAAATTCATTTGGTATAATCTTTAAATCAAAATCAACAAAAGCCTCACATATCAGTATGATAGATAAAACTATTGCTGCTAAAAATTCTACCGATATAGAAAATCTGAAATACAATAAAACAAATACTAATGAAGTCAAGCCCTCAACTATGGGGTATCTGGCGGAGACTCTCGCACCACAGTAACGGCATTTCCCTCTTAATAATATCCAGCTGAAAACAGGTATCAAATCCCAAGCCTTCAGCCTAGTATCGCAGCCTGTACAATGCGACGGCGGACTAATAATTGACTGCTTTGATGGTATTCGGTAAATACATACATTCAAAAAGCTACCAATTATAAGACCAAAAGCTGCGATGTAGAGTATGATAAGTGTTTGCATGTTATGCTAGTGTACAAGAAAAATCTGTTGATGCTTTACTCGATACCCTACCTGTATTTAAATTTAAAAACCACTGCCTTTTATTTGTTTCAGATGCTGATAATGCCTCATTTATAGGATACTCATGACCAATAAGTTTTTCTTGTACTGCATCACCTATAGACGCAAAACTAGTACTAGAAGGTAAAGAAATTACTTTTGGTGTAGTACTGCTCATCACTAGCGAACCATCTGCCAAACATAACTGCACAGCTGTTTCAATCGATGTAATTGATGCTGCCGTTCCACTCTCTTTTGCATCACCGACTGCATTCATAATCATTGGTGTTGCAATAGCAGCCAATATACCCAAAATCGCCACAACTACAATCAATTCTGTAAGAGTATAACCTTTCTTATTCTTTTTCAACTTACTAAAAAACCCTTTCACAAAAACTCCCCCTTAATATTATTATATATCTTACTGGCCAACACCCTGATTCATGGTAAATGTAGGCATTATCATGGCTATTACCATAAAACCCACGATAACTGCAAGTACCATCATCATAAGTGGTTCCAACATCGCTAAAAGCTTGCTTATTGATGTCTCCACTTCTTCATCATAGAAATCCGCCACTTTTTCCATGATTGCATCGAGAGAACCGGCTTCCTCGCCTACACTAATCATTTGTGTAACCATAAGCGGGAAAATTCCCATTCTCTCAAGAGGTGCTGCCAGATTTGAACCACTCTTGATATCATCGCTGACCTGTACAAGTCCTCTGGAAACCACTTGATTATTAACAACCCTATCTACAACCTCAAGTGACTGTATAAGTGAAACTCCAGAGCTGAGCAGTGTACTCATTGTCCTTGTAAAACTTGCTGCCAATATCTTTTTTACATTTGGACCAACAAGAGGCATTTTATAAATAATGCTGTCTATAAAAAATTTGCCTCCCTCTGTACTTTTAAATTTCTTAAAACCTAGCCTTAGAAGAATAATTGCTGCTATAACTCCAACTATAAACACCGGATTTGTAAAAAGTCCGCTGATGTATAACAAAATCTTTGTTGGTGTTGGCAATTCACCGCCAGTGGAATCTATCATACCTACAAAGGTAGGAACTATAAATATAAGCATAAAGGTTACCATAACTAAAGCTATACATCCAATTACTGCAGGATAAACCATAGCTGTGGATACCTTTGATTTTATCTTGTTATCCTTTTCATACTGTATAGAAAGCCTCTCAAGTACTGCTTCAAGAGTACCGCCTACCTCTCCAACTTCAACCATACTTACCATAAGTGGTGGGAAAACCTTGGGCAAAGCCTTCATGGCTTCTGACAATGTGCTACCCTTCTGAACCTCATCATAAACCGACGATATTGCCTCTTTGAGTGTTTTGTTCTCCGTTTGCAGCTTCAGCATATCCAAACACCCAATAACAGTAACACCCGCATTCAGCATTGTATGGAACTGACGGCAAAGAATAGCCAATTCCTTTGGCTTAATCTTCTTATTGATTTTAAAGTTTATTTCCATACCTTTTTCATTTTTTGCTTCAATAGAAAGTGGGTAATACCCCTTTTCTTTTATTAAATCAACCACCATATTTTTGTCGGCAGCTTCAAAGCTACCTGTTACAGTCGTACCTGCAGCTGTCTTTGCCTTATAGTTATATGTCGCCAATCATATCACCCCATAAATCGCATCAGATTTTCTTGATCAGTTGCATGTATTAATGCTTCTTCCTGGCTTATAACACCTTTTTTGTATAAATTCGCAATACTGCTATCCATTGTCTGCATGCCAAACCTTGAACCCATCTGAATCTGAGAGTTAATTTGATGAGTTTTTCCTTCTCGAATTAGGTTTCTTATTGCTGGATTGGCAACCATTATTTCAACTGCTGCAGCTCTACCTGCTATGTCCTTTCGTGGAATAAGCTGCTGTGATATAACACCTTGAATAACTGAGGAAAGTTGTACACGTATCTGCTGTTGCTGATGAGGCGGAAATACGTCAATTATTCTGTCAATTGTATTTGCAGCACCTATGGTATGCAGTGTTGAAAGTACAAGATGACCTGTTTCAGCAGCTGTGACAGCTATGCCAATTGTCTCAATATCTCTCATCTCACCTACCAAAATAACATCCGGATCTTCTCGTAATGCAGCCCTTAGCGCAGCTGCATATGAATAAGAATCATTTCCTATTTCCCTCTGATTAACTATTGATTTATTATGTCTATGAAGATATTCTATCGGGTCTTCCAAAGTAAGTATATGACAATCTCTTTCTTTGTTTATCATATCTATTATGGAAGCCAGAGTTGTTGACTTTCCGCTGCCTGTTGGTCCTGTAACCAATATAAGACCTTTTGTTCTTTTTCCAAGCTCCTTTACAATGTCCGGTACTCCAAGCTCATCAAAAGATGGTATTGTTAAATTTACTATTCTGATTGCAGCACAACAGGTTCCTCTTTGTTTGTAAACATTTGCCCTGAACCTTGCCATTCCCTTTAATGAAAATGATAAATCCAGTTCTCCTATCTCTTCATATACTCTCCACTGCTCATCATTTAACATGTTTCGCACTAGCTCTTTTGTATCAGCTGGAAGTAATTTATTATCATCAAAGGTTACAAGTCTTCCATTCTGTCTATATGTAGGTGGAACTCCAACTGTGATATGTAAGTCAGAAGCGCCTATTTCTCTAGCCCTTTTTAGTAACTCTTCAAGTAACATTTTTTCCCCCGTTAAATACATAATAACATATTTTTTCGCAATTTAAAGTATTTCCTATTTTACTTTTAGTTAAATCGCCAAATGTATGTTTAAAATATCATACTTAAACACTATTACTTTTTTAATACCCTTTTGTACAGCAAATAAATATTTTTCAATTAATAATTTATTTCCCATATTAATATAATATATTTCCCCAACTAACCATTGATATTGTTATATATTTAAACATTATTAATTCTAATTTTTCGTGATAATACAACATCAATCATTTGAATATGCGGTTTTTACCAATTCACTAACAGTGGTTTCACCAGCAAGAACCTTTTTTATTAGGTTTTCTCTTAAAGTCTGCATTCCGTTTTCAATAGAATATTCTTTTAGCTCTCCTTCAGAACATCTGTTATTTATCATTTCCTTGTGCTTTCTAGAAACTGTAATAACTTCATATACACCCTGTCGTCCTCTGTAGCCTGTGAAGGTACACATTGGACAGCCTCGTCCTTTAGATAAAGTAGGTCTTTCTCCTTCTAATCGCAAAATTTCCATTTCTTCATCTGTCGCTGTATACTTTTCCGTACAATTAGGACAAATTCTCCTAACCAATCTTTGTGCAATAACGCCTACCATCGCAGAAGAAACCATATAAGGTTCAATTCCCATATCTACTAGTCTTAAAACCGAGCTAGGAGCATCATTCGTATGTATTGTACTAAGTACCAAATGTCCTGTGATTGCTGCTCTAACGGCAATTTCCGCAGTTTCTGCATCTCTGATTTCGCCTATCATAATAACATCTGGGTCTTGCCTCAAAATAGATCTTAAGCTTGTAGCAAATGTCATTCCTGTTTTCGTATTAACCTGTACCTGATTAACGCCCTCAATTATACATTCAACAGGATCTTCAACTGTAACAATATTAATGTCCTGCTTGTTAATCTCGCTAATTGCACTGTAAAGTGTAGTTGACTTACCACTTCCAGTTGGTCCTGTAACTAATATAATGCCATGAGGATTCTGCAGCATATTTGTAAACTGTTTAATTTCATATTCATTAAAACCAAGCTCTTCTTTTGACAAAACAAAAGCATTTTTATCTGCTATACGAATAACGATTTTTTCACCATATATTGTAGGCAGTATAGATACTCGAAGATCATATTCTCTGCCGTCAACCTCAATGCTAATACGTCCATCTTGCGGAAGTCGCTTCTCAGCAATATTCATTCCACCAATTATCTTTATACGTGCCGATATAGCAGGCATAATGTCAATATCAGGTCTCATAATTACACTTAGCTGACCATCTATTCTGTAGCGTATATTTATGTATGACTCAAAAGGTTCTATATGTACATCACTTGCTCTGCTTCTGACTGCCTGCTCTATTATAGAATTTATAGCTTTAACAGCAGGTGAATTATTAACTTCATCTTCACTCTGATCATTAACAACTTCTGAATTAATTTTTAAGGTAGTGTGCTCTTTTTTAAACTCCTCGACTGCCCTCATTGCTTTATCAGCACCATAGTACTTGTCGATTGCTTTAATTACCGAAGCATTATTTGCAATTACTGGTTGAACCTCTAATCCTGAATATATTCTAACATCGTCTATAGCAAATACATTCAAAGGGTCACTCATTGCAACAGTCAGAATGCCCTTATCTTTCTTAATAGGAATAAGTCCATATCGTCTGGCAATACTCTCTGGTATAGACGAACATGCCAATTTTTCAATATTATATTTTTCTAGTTTGACATGTGGGATTCCAAGCTGAAACTCAAGCACTTGTATAATGTCATCTTCAGATGCATAGCCAAGCTTTGTAATTGCATTTCCTAATTTCTCACCAGTCTTCTTTTGAAAGTCAATTGCTGCATCAAGTTGTTCCTGCGTTATCATTCCAACTTCTAGAAGCAAGTCTCCAAGACGCTTTCTAGGTTTTTTCATCAATAGTATTCACACCCAATTATATTTTTTTTTGTGAGTATATATTTAGTAAAATTATATATAATTAATGTCTCTATTATAATTATTATTTATATACCATTTCCTGCTGTCATATTTTTTTATATTCTACATTTTATCAAAAAATCCTTTAAAACAAATATATAGCAAAGCAACAATTTTTAGTCTATAGCTACATTATATTATCAAATTATTATTACTTCAACAAAAATATACATTTTAGGGAATAAAATTATATTATCATTTGTCTTGTTATCTTTATTTGTAGTATATTTTGTTATTATTTTACATCATATTTAATCAACAGCACAACCTTTTAAACGTAATAAAAGCAATTTTTCTAGAGCAAATCTTAATATGTTGGGTTGTATTAAACTGTATATAGTTCAATATTTTAAGCCAATAACTATAATACTTCAATACTATACTTTTTGAGTTATTTAATAAACTTTCAACATAAACTTTCACATTATCAATTACAGGCTAATAGTTTAAAAAAGCAATGAATTCAATAAATTATCTTAATATAGTCCGTAACTTCATTAATAATGATTTTATTTGCACTATAGTAACATTTTATAACCTCTAATATAGTTTTTTACTGATACAAAACGTAAAGTTATTTTAATCTCGCTATACTATTTAGTGTAAATTTTTAACATAATTAACAACTCTCTCGCATAAATAATCTGGCGTACTGAAAATTCTCAATGGTTATATTCCCAAATAATTGTACAAGATTAGTAATTGCTAGAACTAGCCTTATTTAATTTTCATCTAAAATTTCCAACTTATAAAGAGCATATAATTTTTATTATCCAATTATAATATTTTATTATGTTCCTTTGCCTCACAATCCACTGCTACAAAGTTATCAATAAAAAAACATCACATACAGAGTATTAGCTTATCTAAATAAATTAAGATTTGTAATCAACTGTAAGCGATGTCAATATGGTTTATACAATAACTCAACTTTCAACCTAAATTATCATAAAATTACTTTATAACTGCAAAGCGGAAACTTAGTACGTATAAACCTTTAAATATTTTTAGTTGTATTTTTTATAGTATAGTTATAACATACACAAAGCTTGAACCACTTCTTTAAAAAACCAAATTTTTAATGGTTGTTGCATTGTATGCTATAATTTCAGCGAAAATTTATGTATTATACAAAAATTAAAATTACAATATATTATTTAAACGCAACAATTATATAATAAAATCCAACTAATCAAAAGATTAGTTGGATTTTGGCTCCCCCTGTTGGACTTGAACCAACGACATCGTGATTAACAGTCACGCGCTCTACCGACTGAGCTAAGGAGGAATATAATTCTGGCAGAGACTTACTTTCCCAGGCCGTCGCCAGCCAAGTATTATCAGCACTGAGATGCTTAACTTCCGTGTTCGGTATGGGAACGGGTGTGTCCATCTCGTCATTTCCACCAGAAAAT
>JAEZIB010000084.1 GCA_023416275.1 Bacillota bacterium
TGTCGATAATCTTGAGCAAAAATTGCTTCATAAGAGCAAAGTCAAGAGCATCTATAGATCCATTTGCATCAACATCACCAGCAGTTTTTTGTTCACTTGTAAATGTAGCAGTTCCAAGCAAATTCTGCTTCATTAGTGCATTGTCTAGAGCATCTACTGCCCCATCACCATTTAGGTCTCCATAAACAACAGCGGCTGCCTGAACTTCACCAGGAACAGCAATAGCACTGGTTATGGAGATAACACAGGCTAAAATTGAGAAACACAGTAAATACGAGATACTTCTTTTAAACATAGATTTTCCCCCTTAAAAAATTTATTTAATTTATTGTAAAGTACAAAAGTCAATTCGGCTGGAATCCCCTTAATTTCAGCACTTAAAACCAAGCCCCTAAAGCCTTCAAAACAAATGCATTATGCATGTGCTCAGAAGTCAAAGCTTTCAAATATAATTGACTCTAAATGTACCTTTACACCATACTAATAATGCAAAAACAATACAATTTTGCATTATTCACCAATTTGGAACTTGTCAATATCTTTTTAATAAAACTTTAATAAGTTATATATGAAATTTTTATTAGTTTATTGAAAATTTATATAGTATTGAAAAATATGAAAACATAAGGAGAAGTAGGGGATATTTTCTTGCCTCGTTATAATTCCACAATTATAGATATATTCCCTTCCGTATTTTGTATATAATTTACTTATTTACATATTATGTTTTACTTTTCAAACATCATATTTCACTATTTATTGAACGGTTTACATTTAAGCAGCCTCTACCAGTTGAAATCAGCTATTCCAAAGTAAATTTATTATCAATGGAAAGTTGGATAAAAAAAATAATTGTATGAATTAGTTGGTGAACACCAATACTATTTCATACAATTATTTTTACACCAAAACCATTAAAAAATCTCCCGCACCAATAAATTTTATGCACGAAAGTATATTTGTATTCTAAATAGTGAATTTTTCACTTTTTGATATATTATCGCCCTGCTGTCCGCTCCACTTACCGCACTTATCCCCCCAGCATACAACAGGACTATTATTTAATGAAATTTGAACTATCTCACAGCAGTTAGAACATCCTGAACATTCCCTACTTATTGCAGTATAATCACCACTTAATTTATCAAAGCCGTTAAACTTTGTTTTACCTGCTCTAAACTTAAGCTGCTCTTTTGCCAATAAGGCTACTCCGTATGCACCCATTACATCAAAATGCTTTGGAATAATTATTTCAAGCCCTAATGCTTTCTCAAATGCCTTTACAATACCAATATTAGCAGCCACACCACCCTGAAATACTATAGGGGCTTCCAATTTTTTACCGTTAGCCAAATTAGCTAAATAGTTTCTCACTAAAGCATCACACAATCCTCTGATAATATCCTCTCTCGAATATCCCATTTGCTGTTTATGTATCATATCACTTTCTGCAAAAACAGCACATCTTCCTGCAATTCTGACAGGTATTTGAGATTTTAATGCATAATTACCAAAATCCTCAATTGATATACCTATTCGTGAGGCTTGTCTATCAAGAAAGGAACCTGTTCCTGCTGCGCAAACAGTATTCATAGCAAAATCATACACTATTTTGTTTTTCAGTAAAATAACTTTTGAATCCTGACCACCAATTTCAATAATTGTTCTTACATCAGGTATTACCTTTTGTGAGGCTATAGCATGAGCAGTAATTTCATTCTTTACTACATCTGCACCGACAATTGCCGCAGCTAGCTGTCTTCCGCTGCCTGTTGTACCCACTCCACATATCGAAATACACGTACCAATTCTTTTATTAATGTCCTTAAGCCCAGCTCGTATTGACTCAATTGGCTGCCCTTCTGTCCTTAAATAAAGCTTCTCAATTACATTATCCTGTTCATCAATCAGTGTTATATTTGTGCTGACTGAACCAACATCAATACCCATATAACAGTTTACTTTGCCCATCTATATGCTCTCCTCTTCTTTTTTTTAGCAAATCAACGAATGCCTCTAATCTTGTTACAAAGCCAGCTTCTCCTGTCATTTCATCTCTTATAATAGTCATAATTGGGATTTGATGATCCTCCTCTATTGCTGGAAGTATTGCCTGCGAAACTATTTCAGGCATACATCCCAAAGGATATAAATGTATTATTCCATCATAACCATCCTGCGCATGAATAACACTGTTCCCTATTGTATGCTGAGTATGTCCGCCCACCATCCTCCCAAGATATGCTTTTGAAGCTTTTACATAACCTGAATCCCGTGGAAGATGAAGGCCTTTTCTTATCATATCATTCACAATCCAATCACTTACTGTTACTTTTCTTTCAATTTCAATACCCATATTTCCAAGTATTCTTTCCAATTCAAAATTAGCATAAGGCTCAATTGTTGTATATATTTCTCCAACAACGCCTATTTTTAATGGGTTTGCATTTACATCTATTTTTACAGCCTCCAGTTTATTTTCGGTTAGCTTAATATGCTCTAGTATTTTTTTAGAACCTCTAATCTTAGTAATATCATTTTTAAAAGTTCTATATATCAAATCAACGTTTCCTTTTTCAAGCTCTCTAGCTCTTTTTACCCTCATAAGCTTTTCCATATTATCTATTTTAACAGCAACTTTCTTAGCTGAATTAGCAACCTTTGCAATATTAGCAAGGTTAGAATTTCCGCTAATTTTTCTTACTCTTGAAGCCAGTTCGCCTAGTCCTTGTTCAGGAACTTCCAATGTAATAATTTCCATATTTAATCCAATATCATTAGCAGTTTTTTTGAGCATTTCCCCAAAATACCCCAATTTGCATGGACCACAACCGCCTGTAATAAGCATGGCATCTGCTCCTAGCGCTGATGCCTGAAGCATGTTTCCAACAAATAGTTTAAAAGGAAGGCAATTTGCTTCTGAGCAATACTTTGAGCCTATTTCTAATGTTTTATTAGTATTAAAAGGCGGTATAATATATTGAGCATTAAAATCATCCAGAAATGCTTTAGCAACAATATATGTATTACCTAGATGTGGAAATGTAAAAATCATGTGTTTTCCTCCTAATAATCATGTCAACAAAAGCCTCAAGCCTTGTACAAAAGCCTGCCTCAGCTGAATGTTCATCCAGCACTAGCTTCATAAATGGGATGTCGCTTTCCTTTCTGACTTTTTTTTCGACCAGCTCATCCACAAAGCTATCTACTCCACAACCAAAAGATGTAAGCGCCAATACTCCATCTACTTGGCCACTTTCAATTAATTGAGATACACCTCCATATGCTCTTGTACCATAGTCCCAAAAGAGCATTTTATCCAATTCCTTACATCTTGATTTTGACTCAAGGTAATCAAGCATATCCAGTGTAACTACCCCAACTCCATAGCCTCTTAGCTTTTTTATAAGTTCCATATTTATATAGCTGTCATAGACTGTATAGCAGTGTCCAATAACAGCGACAGTAAATTGCGTACTTCTTTTTTGAATCATTCTAAAAGCTACATTGTCTTGCAAAAATTCATCTGTCAAAACACCAGATTTTAATATTTGTCTTTCACAATGATATGCCTCAACTGCATTTTTGTATGCATTTATAATTTTTCGTCTGTCACTGGTTATAAACTCACCTATGCGAAGAGCTGCCAACCAAGAATTCTTATTTGACTCTCGTAGGTTGATTTCTGTATCAATTATTCTAGGCAACGACTTTGTTGAGTTTTTAATCATATCAGGTACTCCGCAAATTTCAGGACAAATATATTGCTTTCTTGAAATGCTAGTAAATCTTGGCATGAAGATAACATCAACCTTACCCACTAAATTCAATACATGTCCGAAATAAATTTTTATAGGTAGACACGCCTCGGAAATACATGTGTTTGCTCCATCTGTCAATATGTTTTTGTTAGTTTTATCAGACAGAATTACCTCTGCTCCTAATTCCGTGAAAAATGTTTCCCATAGTTTAGAGTATTTATAGTAATAAAGTCCCCTTGGTATACCAACTTTTATCATAAATATATCCGTGCCTTAAATTCCATTTTAAGAACACCGAAAAATATCAGCACAGAATTTCGCCCTCCTTTGTATATTATTTCTAAGCACTAGTATGAGTTGAAAAGCATGTGATTCCTATACGCAAAAAACCATGTCAGTAAAAATTATTGACATGGTTTAAATTAGTTATTCAGTTATATGTGCTTAATATTTTATTGACCTTGAAGGGTAAATTATAGTGTTAGTTTAATGGTACTTCCGTACAAACTTATCTAAATGGGTTACTCCCAAGATATTTGTTGAATTAGTATTGGTTCATCATAGTTAATTATACCGCCGCTTACATTCATCATCCATGCTTCATCGTGTATTCTTATAACGCCTAGATTAAAAAATGAAATTTTTCGACTGTAGAAAAATTTCATAACATCAGCGGCGTGTAAGCGAGGCAGGAGATATCTCACCGTCTGAAAAACCAAAGCAGTACCCGCCACTTATAGAAGCGGGCGTCATTTTCTTGCCTCGTTATAAGCCCAATTTTCTATAGCCTTACCCAAGGAGTCTGCAATTCTCACTTGATTCTCGTAAGCTACAAGCCATTGATACTCAGCGGGGTTTGACATAAAGCCACATTCTACAAGTATTGCAGGCGCTTGTGTTGGTATACATACTGACAGGCTCTGCCATCTGTAGCCATCGTTCTCCCTATCTAAGTTTTTAACCATTTCTTCCTGTATAAAACCAGCGGTTGCCTTAGAGCCTGCTTGCGAATAAAGCGTTAAAAAACCCTTATGCTTTGTGTAATCAACTGTTACATCCATAGAATTATTGTGTATGGAAACTGCAAGGTCTGGTTTTTCTTTTCTAATCAAATTTGCTCTTTCAGTAAGACTTACATTAGTGTCACTTGTTCTGGTCATTATAACCGTTGCTCCAAGCGCTCTCAAGTACTTTCTTGTATTTAGTGCAATAGATAAGTTTATATCCTTTTCATAAAGTCCACGAACTCCTAATGGTCCAATAGCACCTGACTCATTTCCTCCATGACCTGCATCAATCAGTACCTTCAAGCCTGAAAGTGGCTTGCTTCCGTTTTTTTCAATTTTAGGAGCATTTTTTAGTGAAAATACCAGTTCACCATTTTTATACTGTGCATAATATCCAAAATAATTGTCTGCTGCTTTCAGCTTAAATATATACTTTGCATTGCCAGATATATTCTGACAAAGAACTGATGAATAAATAGAACTATTAGGAGCAGCTGTACCAACTTTTATACCCTTCGTGTTATATAATGTCAATGTAACAGTGCTTGCCTGAGCAGATACATCAAACACAGTATTTACAGGCATTTTAAATGTAACATCTGTATAATTGCTATTAGCTTTAACTCTAATTGATGAAATAGTATTTGTATTTATTGCTTTATCATTTACAATTTTTACATCGTTTGCTGATACCCACACCCCGCTCTTTAGTAAATAAAAGTTATTTTGCTGACCTACAACATAATCCATAGCACCCTTTATTAATGGGGTTAATCTTGGATATGAGGAAGATGGGCCTGAACGGGCTGGTACTTCTGCTTCCGTTGTATTTACAACTGCATACTTATAATACTTTGAAGATTGTACACTGATTTTGTTGCTCAGCGTTTTTGTTATTTTATTTCCATTGTAATCAAGAACAAATACTGGCTTTCCAAGGCTTAAAACCCTTTGATTCCCTTTTATTGTTGGAAATACAAACGTTCCTGTGTACTTTATTGGTGTCAATTCATTTCCATTTACCTTGCTACTTGTTACATCTGAATTATTTACACTTTCCACGCCTGTCAAATTAACCTTATAAGCTCCAAGCTCAACCCATACCGTTGCACCTTTTGGCGCTTGACAGGAAAATGTTACCTTTTGACCTGTTTTCATTGTCATAGCTTGAGTAGGCGAAAAGGAATCAGGCTTAAATTCCGGCTTTGTCATTTTATAAGGTGTTGCAGCTGTCCCCTTCTTTTTTATATTTAGCACAGTCTCTTTGCCCTTATGCTTGAAAACAAAGCTATTCTCACCATTCTCCAAATCTACGTACACAGTAAAATAGCCATCTTCGGAAGTATCCACTTTGGTATCCCCCAAATATATGGGCTGATCAGGATCACCACTGCCAAGAATACTAATCTTTGAAGCTGAAGTTTCATAACCATTTGCAGGCGAAGACAGAATTAGTTGTCTATCCTCAGGAACACTGCTGCCAGGATCTCTTCCTACCACATAAATACCATGGAGCTTATCTTTTATGCCCAAGCTATTAGCTGCAAGTTTTGCATATCCATAAAATATACTACCACTAACAGAATTGCTCTCTCTGTTCAGTGCAATTTGCTTTGGTATTTGTAATGGGTCAAGCCATTCATTTGCTTGTGTTGTATCATTTATTTTATATGCGGCATGTCCTACATACAGTTTAACCTTTGTTCCGCTACAAACATTTTTCCACCAATCTAGTAGCACAGAATAGTCCGCTACTTTAAAGCCTATATTCCAATATATTTGAGGTGCTATGTAATCCAGATATTCTTCTTTAACCCATTTCTTTGAATCAGCAAAATAGTCATAATATGTAGAAATACCGCCTTGTGTATCTGAACCTTCCGGGTTTCTATCTTTGTTTGACCATATTGCAAAAGGACTTATGCCAAATTGAACCTCTGGTTTTATACTTTTTACCGTTTCATATGAATTTTTAACAAGGGTGTCTATATTGTTTCTTCGCCAATCTTCCTTATTTGTAAAAGTACCCTTATACTTTTCATAGGTCTCATCGTCAATAAAATCCTGATTATTTTTTGCCTCAGTTTTTGACGGATAGAAGTAGTCATCAAAATGAATTCCATCAACGTCATAGTTTTTTACAATTTCGGCAATTCCATCAGTAATAAGTTTAATTGCTTCAGGACATCCGGGATCCAAGTATAGCTGACCTGTAGGCGCTGTGACCACAGCATTAGCAATTTTTCTTGCAGGGTGGTTAACTGATAAGGCCTTCATATCCTTGTCTATTTTACTTATTGCGCCCATAGACAGTCTCAAGGGATTAATCCAAGCATGAATCTGGATACCCTTTTTGTGACCCTGCTCAATTATGTAGGCTAAAGGATCAAAATCCTTGTCATTTGCTTTTCCTTGTTGACCTGTTAAATATGTAGACCACGGGTAAATTGTTGATTTATATAATGCATCCCCCGTTGGACGGACTTGAAAAAATATGGCATTGAGTCCCATATACTCAGTATTTTCAACAATTTTATCCAGTTCCTTCATTTGTTCTTCTGCAGTCAGACCAGGTTTTGATGGAAAGTTAATGTTGTTAACAGAGGCAATCCACACACCCCTTAAATCCTCATTTACCTGCATATCCTGTGCATTTGAAACATTACCTTCATAGGGTTTATCAGTAAATACCTTGTATCCTAAAATGGGGAAAAGCATCAGGACAACAAGCAAAATACAAATTGCTCCAATTTTTTTATTCATCTACAACTCCATTTCTGCTGTACAATAATGAATTATTTTAAATTACAGCCGATTCTATGTTTATACTCCAAAAAAAGTATCTTTTTACGCATTGTTCTATAATAACTATAAAACATTCGACCTATCTTAACAATATCTGTCAGTATAATTTAATAATTTTTTAATATATATTAAAAAAATTGTATTTGACGAGAAATGAAAAATGCCCTTTAAAATAGAGGTTAATCTATTCTAAAGAGCATCAAAGTTTTATATTAATACTTCTACAAAAATATCACTATCTCAAAATTTGCTTTATGCTTTAAGCACATCACCCACTATCTATAAAAACGCTTGCGTTTTTTCGAAACTGGAAAGTGCACCATATAAGCACCAAATATACTTTCGAGTTTTTACATCTGTGCATTAAATAAACTGCCAAGCTTATAGACAACATCCTCAGAATCAGCATTGATACTTGCCGCTTCATTAATCTGAGAAAGGGTTTCTAACGCTTTTATATTTGCATTATAGCCTATTGTGTAAATAGGAATTTTAAACGCCTTGAGCATGTCACTCACATCATCTAGAGAATGACCATAATTCGTTTCTCCATCACTTAAAACAAAAAGCATTAATTTTGCATTAGGATTTTTTGCTTTTTCCTCAATTAGCATTTTTGAAGCTACAACAATAGCATCAAACATAGCAGTACTTCCATTTGCAGTCAAGTCAGTTACTGCTCCTGTAAATAAGGATCTTTGATTTATGTCAAACTTGGCTATTGGAAGATTAACATTTACATCTGTAGAAAATGAAACAAGTCCAATTGAAGTATCCTTCAGTATATATTGAGAACCGCTTAAAAGGGATTTCTTTAAATTATTTAGTGGAACTCCATTCATGCTACCCGATATGTCTGCTACAAAAACGGCTGCTATATCATTATTAACATCCTTTTTTTCCTTCCAAAGACTCTGAGCCTTTGAAATAACATCTCCTGATACAGTATTCATTTCAGGTGTATAATCGTCTAGCTTGTTAAAGCCATACTCTGTGGCAAGCTTTTGCGATTTCTCTGATTTACAGAATTCTATGAACTTATTCAGTATTTCCTTTTTCTCAGCCGATATATCCCCGATGGTATACATAGGACTATCATGTCTTGCGCCAAATGGAGTAAATATGTAATCAGCACTTAATTCAGGAGTATTAATAAAGGTTTGGTATTCCAGTATGAATCCATCAAGTACTCCAGACTGTGCCGACTCCCTCATTTGCAAGGTAGTATAAGCAACAAAAGGAATATTTGTCTGAAACTTCTCAAAACCTTGTATAGCCTTCACACTTAATAGCTCCTTACTATCAAAGGTACTTAAGGTTGAAATCAGGAAATTCAAGCCTGTGGAGCTTGCAAAAGGGTTAGTATAGCCCATAGCAATTTCATTTGCTGCAACTGCATCTGTGATTGTTTTTAAATTTACAGCTCCGTATTTCTTTATCATTTCATCAGACTTACTTCTAGATAGCAGAACTCCGGCAACATTTCCAGTAATTCTCTTTTCTACCAGTGCCACCTTCGTGCCTTTGGCTTTCATCATTTCGCCCCAAAGCTCATTAGAAGGAGTAAATGCATCAGGAAGATATTTGCCTGAAACAATATAATCCATTCCCTGCCCCGAAGCAATACCCCTAATTCTTACTGAAACTGGCTCTCCATTTATTTTTATGTTAGCATCATTAAAAGCCTTTGCTGTGTCAACTAGCCAGCCATCCTTTTTCTCTCCTGCTTTCTCTGTAGACGAAAAAATTTCAATGTATTTGTTCGTTGTATTGTCAACCTGGGGAGGATACTTTGATATATCCGGTAAGGAATCCTTAACATCTACTGGCTCAAGATCAACCTGTGCCTTCCTAGCTGTAACAGTATTAACTGTAATGTCTTCGTATAGCTCATTTAGGGTTTCCATTGCGTTCTCAGCCGAAACAACTTTGGCACTTTTACCCATATTTTTCGTTAGCGTAATCCCCCCATAAATAAGGCCAAACACTAATACAGATATTCCAACTAAAGCTCCCAAAACCTTTATGGTCTTATTACTTCCCATAAATTAAATCCTCTCCTTTAAAATTAAAATCAATTACTCAACTTTCCACATAAAAATGTTCTATTTATAACGAAGCAAGTAAATGTCCCCCACTTCTATAAGTGGCGGGTAACGCTTTGGTTTTCAGGTGGTGAGAATATCTCCCGCCTCGTTTACACGCCGCTGATGTAATAAAATTTTTCTACAATCAAAAATTTTATTTTGAATCTAGGCGTTATAATACTTTGATTTTTTTATCAGCTCATCTATTGCCCTAATCTCATTCATATTATCTATTTCACCAATTTCCAGGCAATCAAAATTTGATATTTCAAGCAACAGTGCATCTAGCTTAAGTAATATCTCTTCATTATCTGACATAGCGTTTTTTATGTAAGTAATATATTCATTGTAAATACTTAATTTAGAGTCAATGTAATTTGACGAGAATTTTTTTCTGTTTACGCTGCTGCCTATTCTCTCATAATCATCTTCATCAAAAGCATAAATTTTGTTCAGAATGCTTTTAATATTAGCATAAAAAACGTACTCAACATCGTTAATAGTCCCATTAAATCTTTCAAAAACAGTGTCAATAACATTAAACTTTTGTAAAAGTACATTTCGTATTTTTTCTTTCTTTTTAGAAAGACTTTCAGCTTGTTCTACCATTATAGAAATATCATTAGCAAATATTCTTTTGCCGCTTGCCTGTTTTAGCGCAAGTATACAATCCTGAGAGTTTGTTATTTCTTTTATTTGAATTATCCTGTGTTTTTGTGAAATAAGCTTGTAGTTTCCATAAAAAAATATTATAACGCTCATAAATATTGCTGTGCCGCCTATTGCAGCATGCAGAGGATTTGAACCTCTCATTTGCATATTTACAAGTCCAGGAGAAAAAAGCGCAATGTTTAATAAAGCTATACTAATATTTAATAATGTTAATTTCAATATCTTTTTTGTATTCACACTGTACCACTCCCCTTAAAGTCTAAATAGTTGTGTAAATCAATTATTATTAGGTAAATAAGTGTTATTTTATTACTTAGCAATTTTATCATATAGCGAAAATAAATACCATATCCAGATAAGTTTTGTTTAAGTTTTATTTAAATCCCTATATACTAAAATAAGGCTGCTTCAAAACTAACCAGCTTTGAAACAGCCTTATCTATGAAACACTATGTTTTAATTAATAAATAATTCAATGGTTTTCAATTCTACCAATCAATAGAATCAACATAAACTGTAAAGTTACCTTCTTCTAAAGTCTCTATCTGAATACCAAACTGCTGTTGTACTAACTCAGTACTTGATGTAGGAGAGAGTGTTACAGTAAATTCGTTCCAGTCACCCTTCTTTAGTGACTCGTAACTTGCCCATGCTGAATTCCATTCACAAGTACCCCAACTAGCATCATGTGGCATTACATAAGGTTGAATAGTCTTAATTGGAGCATCTGCAGGAATCCAAACTCTGAATGTCATTGATTTACCTGGAGCTAAAACTGGTGTATTGCTATTTACAGTTATATCAGCTTTTCCTGTTGCAGCACAAGTAACATCCCATTTTAATGAATGTGCTCCTTTAAAAGCTTTATCTGAAGTAACTGACATTTGGGATATAGTAGCATCATTAGTTCCTACTCCCTGTAGTTCGCCATCTTCAAAGTTAATATCAGAATTATCTCCTGTAGCCGTTGTTATTGTTACTGTATCTGTAATGCTGCTGGACAAGCCCTGCTCATCAGTAACAGTTAATTTTGCAGTAAATGTTCCAGGAGCTTTATACTTGTGTGTAGCTACCTTTCCATTTCCTTCTGTTTTATCGCCGAAATCCCATGAATAAATGTAAACTTTTCCGTCAGGATCAGTAGATGCAGATCCATCAAATGTAATTTCATCACCAGTAAAGGCTTCTTTTGGTGATAAAGCGAAAGCAGCTACAGGTGCATTATTTTCCTGTTGAACAGGATCTTTAGGTCCAATTACAGTTATGATTTTAAGTAAATATTGTTTTAATATTGCATAGTCAATAGAATCTACTGCTTTGTCACCGTTTAAGTCAACGATTACATTGTAAGGTGTTTCAGGATCAAGTAAAGAAATCTTTAAACGAGCTAAGTCTATTGAATCAATGCTTCCATCGTCGTTAATATCTCCATATTTGATTGTACTGCCACTAGCGTTTGTATCAAGAACAATATGACAAACTGTTAATGCAGGAACAGTATATGTTACATTGTTATTAGAAATATTAGTTATAGGAGCTTTTTCATAGATATTTGAGCTTCCTCTGTCAAAAGCATATACTTTTGCTGATTTGTACTCTTTATCACTAGCTATATCAAAATTAACATCTACTGGTGCATCATAATTCTTGTTTATCATAATTACGTGCAGCTTTGAATCGTCGTTAGCATCAACTGATGCATATACTGAACTATTTTCATCGTCTGATGTCTCAGCTTTTACCTTTGTATCACCATATGTAGATCCATTTCCATCATAGTTTGTGTAGATATTAAAGCCTGCAGCAGTATAGCTTCCACCGCCCCAAATGTTAGCTACATACACTCCGTATTTACCAAATATACCCAAAACATCTGCTTGAGCAATACCACCTGTTATATGCTCATCTCCACCAAAGGAATACTCAGTAAATGCAAGTTTAGTACCAGGATTATAATTATTAATTGAAGTTTGAACAGTTGGAATTAATGGCAGCTTGTCACTGCAATATTGTGCTATCCAACTATCTTCTAAATATGTAGAATCCCATAATGTTCTAGGAGCCTGAAGACGTGCTTTATTACATTCAGTATTAGTAATTTTTTCACCGAAAGTTATTCTATCTCCGCCGCCTTTAGCTTCTGGATACCAATGTAAGTCAAGAACATCTATAAGTCTTTTTCCTTCTGTATCTGATGCCTTTTTCATACTATCAAGGTAATAATCTAAAAACCAGTTATAATTACCCTGTACAGCTTTCCAATCAGCTGCATCTTGGAAAGTATTGTATGCTGCAAATCCATATGCTACAAGACCAAATGTCTCTGCAAATGGATCAACCTTTTTTACTGCTTTTGCAAGATTAATATTTTTTTCAAATATCTCCGCACATGTAGGTTGTACTGGATGAATTCTAGGATGAGTGTTTACCCACAATGCAGGCTCATTATCAAGTGCATAACCTTTTACTCCTGTAGCTGTAGAAGCATTTCCATATTTGTTTACTAGGAAGTTTACGTACTCATCCATATAAACATAGTCATCAGTTATATCAGGAGTAGTAGATAGAGGAGCATCTTTTGTAGCTTTAACCTCTTTCCACCTAGCTGATGGAGCAACATCTGCTGCTGCCACTGTACCATTTTTGTCTGCTGAAACATATCCTGCAGCCTGTAATGTAACAAGGGAGTAGTCCTCTCCTGCAGCTTGATTTTTTTCATGGAAATCACTTGCAACTATACCAGGAACGTCCCATTGATCCTCCGGTATTTGTGCATTAGTAACGGCAAAAGTGTCACTAGAATGCTGCCAATCATTTCCAGCATTTGAGAAGTTGTTTTCCCAGTTGTACCCTGTCATTCTGTTACCGCCAAGCCTTTTTGCAGTTAATTTTGCATTGTTGAACTCCCAATTTCCTCCATAAATATACGGACTGATTGCTGCTCTTTCTGCGTTGGTATCAATTGTAACACTTACTTGGCTAACCGAAGCAGCAAAGCTGATACCATTTGGGAACATTGATGTCAAAACCATGGCTGAGCCAATAATGAATGCTCCAATTTTCCTTCTGTTCTTAATCATTTGCGCATCTCCTTTTTAAATTTTATTAATTACCTCCTGCAGAATAATGGATTTTTTTTAATAAAACCCTTTTATTCTACATAATTACTTTAATTATAAATCTAAATGAAAAAAGAGTCAATTTATTGTATTAATTCCATTAAAAAGTACTGTAAAAATAATATTTTGTAACATAAAAATAATACTAACTTCCATGTTTTTAATTTTTATCGTCGCAAAACATGGAACAGTATTTTACTTTATGTATTTAACATATAACCACAGTATGAAACTGATTTAAGAAAAGAGTACGGAACAGATTTAAGAAATATGGCCATCACAAAATCTTAACAGGAATATATCATATCTAGTTTTTCTACCCAAATTATATAACATGGTTAAGAATTGTTTTGCAGTACCTATCTAAAGGTGATTCTAAATATAAAACACAACAAGTAATATTACTTATTAAAAATGAGTTAAATAAAAGCCAGCTTCCTAATATTAATATTAAGAAGCCAGCTCTCTATGTTATCTGTTTAACTATGTTCTTGTATTAAGCCTTACCATCGCAGCCAAGAACGTTAATTAATTTGTTCTTAACAAGATCTTTTATAGCTGCTCTTGCAGGTGACAAGTATTGTCTTGGGTCGAAGTGACTTGGGTTCTCAGCAAAGTACTTTCTGATAGTACCAGTCATAGCAAGTCTCAAGTCTGAGTCTATGTTAATCTTACAAACTGCCATTTTAGCAGCCTGACGAAGCATATCTTCTGGAATACCTATAGCATCTGGCATTTTTCCACCATTGCTGTTTACCATCTCAACAAACTCAGGAATAACTGATGATGCTCCGTGAAGAACTATAGGGAAGTTTGGAAGTCTTTTTGCAACTTCTTCTAATATATCAAATCTGAGCTGTGGTTTTGTTCCTGGCTTAAATTTGAAAGCACCATGGCTTGTACCAATAGCGATTGCTAATGAGTCAACACCAGTTTTTGTAACGAATTCCTCAACTTCAGCAGGGTTTGTGTATGCTGCATCAGCATCTGATACATTAACTGCATCCTCAATACCAGCAAGTCTTCCCAACTCACCCTCAACAACTACTCCTCTTGCATGAGCGTAATCAACAACCTTCTTTGTTAACTCTATATTGTCCTGGAATGAATGATGTGAACCATCTATCATAACTGAAGTAAATCCGCCATCAATACATGACTTACATAGTTCAAAAGTATCACCGTGGTCTAAGTGTAAGCAGATAGGAAGGTTAGTTTCGATGATAGCTGCTTCTACCAATTTCATCAAATAAGTGTGATTTGCATACTTTCTAGCTCCTGAAGAAACTTGAAGAATTAGTGGTGCATTAACTTCCTTTGCTGCTTCAGTAATACCTTGTACTATCTCCATGTTATTAACATTGAAAGCTCCGATAGCGTATCCGCCTTCATAAGCCTTTTTAAACATTTCTGTTGAAGTAACTAATGCCATTTTTTAAGCACTCCTTTTAAATAATATTTTACCTTTTTATAAATAGTTATTACTTGTCAAAATTAATTTTTAACAGTAATAAGGTAATTCAAAAATCGCTACTACTATTTTATGCAATATTAGGCTTAAAATCAAGGAAAATTTTGATATTTTTTTGTCAAACCTTAGAAAGCATAATTGATTTTTATTACTTCTTATGATATATTTTAGTTTGGTTGCGTATGATAATATTAATCTCCAATTTTGGGATTAATAAAACAACGTATATGTTAAAAATTAATATATATAGGAGGCATATTATAATGACAGTTTTAAAAGGTGCTGCTATTTTTGGGCAGTCAGGTGGACCAACTTCAGTAATTAATGCTAGTGCTGCCGGAGTATTCCAGGAAGCATTAAAACAAGAGGCTATAACAGCTGTATATGGTGCAGCGCACGGTATCAAGGGTATCCTTGATGAGAAATTCTATGATATGAGCAAAGAAGATTCTTATGAACTAGATTTATTAAAAACTACTCCTTCTTCAGCTCTTGGTTCAGTTCGTTACAAGCTAAAATCAGTAGAGGAAGATGAAACTGATTATAAGAGAATTGTTGAAGTATTCAAGAAATATGACATCAGATATTTCTTCTACAATGGCGGAAATGACTCAATGGATACTTGTAACAAAATAAGCAAGTATATGCAGAAGGTAGGCTACGAGTGCAGAGTAATGGGAGTTCCAAAGACTATTGATAATGACCTCTTCGGAACAGACCACTGCCCTGGTTTCTCAAGTGCTGCAAAATATATTGCTACTTCAACTATGGAAGTATATCATGATGCAAGAGTTTATAATACTGGTATGATAACAATACTAGAATGTATGGGAAGAAATGCTGGTTGGTTAACTGCTGCTACTGCATTGGCTTCATATAAGGGACAAGGTCCTGACCTAATTTACCTACCTGAAATTGATTTTGATATGGATCAATTCTTGGCTGATTGCACAGCTATATACAAGAAGAACGGTAACTGTATCGTTGCTGTTTCAGAAGGTATCAAAGACAAAAATGGTAAATATATTTCTGAATACGGTTCAGATTTAGCTCAGCAAAAAGACTCCTTCGGACATTCTCAATTAGGTGGTCTTGCTGCTACATTAGCTAATATCGTTAAGGAAAAGACTGGCGCAAAGGTTCGTGGAATCGAGTTCAGCTTACTTCAGAGATGTGCTGCTCACTGTGGTTCTGCAAACGATGTTAATGAATCCTATATGTCAGGACAAATGGCTGTTAGATATGCTGTTGAAGGTATGACTGACAAAATGGTTGGCTTCAAGAGAGCAGAAGGTTCTGAATACAAGTGTGAAATAGCACTCTTAAACCTTACTGATGTTGCAAACACAGAAAAGAAGGTTCCAAGAGAATGGATTAACGAAGCTGGTAACGGCTTGAATCAACAATTCATTGATTATGCACTACCATTAATTCAAGGTGAATCTGCTCCTCCAATGGAAGATGGGTTACCAAGATTTGCTAAGCTAAAGAAAGTTTTAGCAACTAAATAATTAAGCATTAAATAATAAGTCGCTAGATAAGGTTTTAACCTGTCTAGTGACTTTTTTCATTATACAAAAATTGACTGCTCAAGGTATACGCCTAGAGCAGCCAATTCTATTATGTATATTTGTTTATACTATTCTACAACAATATTTGCTATATCTACACCAGAACCCGAACGGTAATCGCCATCTACTACTCTGTTTATTCCAAGATAGATAGTATAATTCACAGGTCCTTCGCTATCAGCACGTCCATCTAATGCAAAGCTATAAGGATTACTAACTGTTTCAGTAAATGTTTCATTGGTGTTAAAATTTGTATATTTTACGGTATTGTTTGTAACTTCAACTTTTATACCGCCATAAGGAGCAGCGGCACCATATTGTATTCTTTGAACTGCAGTACCCAAAGCTTGGGTTCCTGTATCATTATAGAATAACGTTAAAACGCCATCAGTAATTTCTAACTCAGCATCATTACTTTGAGTTGAAGCATCACCGCCTCCTGCATTGTTTGTAATTGAATCTCCTATATTTACAAGATAGCCACTAGGATTTGCGCCGTAGTAAATATAAAAAGTAGCTTTGCTTTTCGGTGCATAACCAGCTGGTCTCAAGTTAATGGTTGCAAGATAGCGTCCACTTCCTGGAGAATCCTCAACATAGGTAACATAAGGAGCACCTACATTTGTAGAAATACTGGTTGCAAAAACAGACGAACTTGTGAATACCATAATAAACATACATGCGATTAAAATGGAAATTTTTGTTTTCTTCATAACTAATCCTCCGTTTCTTTTTTTACTTTTTTGTTTATTTTTTACATATTATCATTATTTATACTTTGAGTCAATGCTAGTTTAATTGGTTTTGGGTTAATTTATTGTAAATCTTTATAATTTTATAAATTTTTATATATATTGTATTATGAACAAATGAATATTAGTGCATATAAAAGTCTGCAAATAAAATATAAGATTTTACCATTGACATATTAAAACGAAATCTTATATACTTAATACATTGAGATTGAAGAACTGTTATACAACTGGCGGAAGTGGAGATTACCACATGGGAGTATAACTTTTAAAAGCCGGCCGCCTGGGCACTGATATTGCCCAGGCGGCTTTTATTTTGCATGTTCAAAATAAATTCCCTTGGCAAATGAAATAATATTTTGGGGAGGCCAAAAACATGAATCTAAATATTTCTGATTTTAAGCCAGGCAAATGGCAAAATTCAATTGACGTTCAAGACTTTATTCAGACAAATTATTCACCCTATGATGGAGATGCTAGCTTTCTTGTTAGTTCAAGCATAAAAACAAAATATCTTTGGAACACTTGCAAAAGCCTCTTGGTAGAAGAACATTTGAAAGGCGGTATTCTAGACATAGATGCTTCAACTGTATCAGGTATAACCAGCCACAAGCCCGGATATATAGATGAAGCTTATGAAGTAATTAAAGGTCTTCAAACTGATGCTCCTCTAAAAAGAGCCTTACTTCCAAATACAGGATATAGAATGTCCAAGCAAGCTTGTCAAGAGTTTGGTGTCTCACCTGTTCCTGAAATTGATAATGCTTTCAAGAATATCAAAACACATAACGATGGCGTTTTTAGTGCATACTCAGATGAAATGCGCAAAGCAAGAAAATGTGGAATTATTACAGGCTTGCCTGATGCTTACGGAAGAGGCAGAATAATTGGTGACTACAGAAGAGTTGCTTTATACGGCATTGACATACTAGTAGAAGAGAAAAAAAAGGATTTGGCTGCTATCTCAACAGAAATGAGTGAAGAAATAATAAGGCTTAGACAAGAAGTCAGCGACCAGATAGCCTCATTGAACGATCTCGCAGCAATGGGCAGTTCCTACGGTTTTAATTTGAGACGTCCCGCTGCTAATGCATTTGAAGCTGTTCAATGGACTTATCTTGCATTTTTAGGTGCTATGAAGGAAACTAATGGTGCAGCAAATTCTTTAGGCAGACTCAATACATTTTTTGATATTTATATAGATAAAGACCTTAAAAATAACATTTTAACTGAAATAGAAGCACAGGAACTAATTGACCAGTTTGTTATAAAGCTTAGATTAGTAAGGCATTTAAGAACAAAATCATATAATGAGCTTTTTGCAGGCGATCCAGTTTGGCTAACTGAAGCATTAGGTGGAATGGGCTGTGACGGAAAACATATGGTTACAAAAACTTCCTACAGATTTCTGCAGACCCTAAATAACCTTGGTGCAGCTCCAGAGCCAAACCTAACTATTCTATGGTCAACGAAGCTGCCTGAACACTTTAAGCAGTTCTGTGCAAAAATGTCTATAAAAACTAGTGCAATTCAGTATGAGAATGATGATTTGATGCTGCCTCTATATGGCGATGACTACGGTATAGCCTGCTGCGTATCTGCAATGGGATTAGGAAAGGATATGCAGTTTTTTGGTGCAAGATGCAATCTTGCCAAGCTTCTGTTAATATCTCTGAACGGTGGAAAAGATGAAATATCGGGCGAACAGGTTGCTCCTGAAATGGAGCCTTATGCTGGTGAATATCTTGAATATGACAAGGTGATGAGTAATTTTTTAAAGATTCAGGATTGGCTTACAGGCCTGTATGTAAACACAATGAATATTATTCACTATATGCATGACAAATACGCATATGAGCGGCTTATGATGGCTTTACACGATACCGATGTAAACAGGTTAATGGCCTTTGGTGTTTCAGGTCTTTCAGTATTTGTTGATTCTCTAAGTGCAATAAAACATTCAAGAGTTAAAATAATCAGAGATGAAAGAGGAATTATTACAGACTTTGAAACTGAGCTTCCATATCCACAATTCGGCAATAATGATGACAGAGTTGATAACATTGCAAAAGAAGTGGTTGAGAGCTTTTATAACAGCTTAAAGGCACATCCTACTTACCGTAATGCAACACATACACTGTCAGTATTAACAATAACCTCAAATGTTGTATATGGGAAAAAGACAGGCTCTACACCTGATGGCAGAAAGAAAGGTGAGCCCTTTGCACCGGGAGCAAATCCTATGCACCACAGAGATAAATCAGGAATATTGGCATTACTTAGTTCTGTTGCAAAAATTCCTTACAGCAGCTGTCGTGACGGTATTTCTCTGACTGCTTCAATCATACCTGCTGCATTGGGCAAAGAAGAGGATACAAAAATCAAAAATCTAGCAGCTATAATTGATGGTTATATGATGAGCAACGGCCACCACATAAATGTAAATGTTCTTGACAAAGCTACACTAGAAAACGCTATGGCTGAACCGCTTAAATACAACTCACTTACTGTAAGAGTATCGGGCTATGCAGTACACTTTATCAAATTAACCCGCGAACAGCAGCTAGAGGTAATTTCAAGAACCTTTCACGAGGCAGTGTAGATTATTTCGTAGTTATTTTTATAGAATGTTTAGCACATTATAAATATAAGACCAATATTTTTTGGCTGTTTTATGTAATCAGCTGTATATTCAACGGCTCACTTTATAAACACAAAAAAACTCCTTTTTGGTTAATAATCCAAGTATTAACTAAAGAGGAGTTTAATTTTTATTGTTTTACCAATAAACAAGAATTTTTTGAGTGATTATATTTCTATGAATCTACATTTAGGTTGACGAATTACTAAAACCAAAGTACATGAGAATCCACATTCTCAAATTAGCCTCTTGCCCCTTTTACTTAGCCTCCAATATAAACATTCCTACACCAGCTGCAACAATTGTCAGCTTTCCATAATGAAAAGAATTCACATCGTAGCCAATATTAGAAGGAATAACTGCATATTCCCACATATCACCATTTTTCGATACCATCGCGAAGCCAGAGCTTCCTGAGTATGATGACTGTTTGTAACCCATTGCTATATAACTTTTATTAATGCAGACTATTCTATTAATTTGAGAATTATGTACCCTGCACACATATTCCCAATCTTTTCCGTTACTTGTTCTGTATATTTTGCCTAAATTATTTTTATAATTAACGGCCCATAATTTACCACCTGAACTAAACAATCTATTTATTGGCATTTTTGTTTTGCTGGCAGTCCATTTAAGTCCATTAGTTGATGAGTATACTGCTCCTGAATCTCTGGCTGTAGCATAATAAGTACCTTTATACCAGCAAGTAAAAAATTCATTATCCGTTTTTGCTGTAAATGACTTTTTCCAAACAAGTCCATCATCAGAAGAAAGAATTACCCCTTGGTTAGATACCAATATTGTTTTCTTTAATAAGTTACCACAGTAATTTTCATCATCAGTCTGTCCGCTAGCTCCTACAACTCCGTCACATATATATTTCCCATCTGGTACATTCTCAAGCTTTTTCCATTTGAGACCGTCTTCTGATGTATAGACCATAGCCTTTGAAGTATCTATTAAATTACTTGTACCTCCTGCAGCAATAAACCGTTTTCCATTCCACAATACTTTTGTTAAACGTCCATCTTTTATTGTAGTGGTTCTATCCCAATTTACACCATCCCTAGAAGTAAAGACAACACTATTATCTCCACTATCTGCAACAGCAACAAATGTTTTCTTATTATAGCTAATTGACTTAAATATCGTGTTTTCATCGCTATTTTTTATATTTACAGGCTTGTATGTTAAAGATTTATTTATTGTAGTATCGTCTGTAGTTGTAGAAATTTTTCTTTTAAAGCTATCGTAATTAAAAGTATAGCCCAAGGCTTTAAATGTCATTTCTGCCGGCACATAGACTGAGTTTCCCTTCAGCTCTGTTTTATTGGGCATTGTTATCTTTTTCCCATTAACCAGAGCACTTGTTGAGTTTATTGTAAACTTTATATTTCTCTTTGCAATACTTGCTTGCGCTGTTTTCTTACTTTTATCATAGCTGTATTGGCAATCTATCAGATTCCCTATTGTATCGAGCGATAATAAAACAGTATTATTTCTGAATATAGGTTGCTTTAGTAGATTCATGTTTTTAACACAGCTAGGTTTATTATTATAGCGAATAGCTGTAACATCAGATGCATCTGCTATTTTGCCATTTAGAGCACCACTAATTATTGCTCCATTCTCTGTAAACCCATAGATTTTTCCTTTAAATTCAACAAAGCACTTAACTTCATCTTGTGTACCTGAATTACCTGCACTACTCCATATTAGTCCATCTGAAGAGTATAGAATATTACCGTTATCTACACCTTTGAGCAAGTAATTCCCCATAATGCTAATTTTGCTCAGCGTTGAATAATAGCTGATTAAACCCTTATTAATGATTGTTTCAGTTTTCATATCTGAAGAAATAGCTTCTTTGCTGCCAGTTAACACAAATCTGCCTTTATAGAAAATCAAATCCGAATATCCAGTATTGCTGAGTCTAGAATTCTCTTTCCAATTAATTGCATCTGATGAAGTATATACAGTAGAGTTATAGTAACCTATTGCATAATAAGTATTATCCTTAAAGGTCACTCCTCTGATAGGCTCTACATTAAGAATGTTCTTATCTTTTTCCTCACCATAAGCCAATGTCCACACTTTACCATCTTTAGAGGAAAGTATGGTAGAATTTTCTCCTACTGCTATGTAATTATTATTTAATTTTCTAATTGTAAGCAAATTATTTTGTGTTATCGAAGTGAGGGCAGTCCATGTATCCCCACCTCTTGAGGTTAATATTGTACCAGTATCGCCTACAGCGATAAAACTTTCTCCGTCATAAATTATACTATTTAGTTTGTTAGTAATATTAGTATTACTTTTAGACCAATTTTTACCATCCCTACTTCTTATTATCTGACCATCCTGCCCAACGGCTACTATGCAATTTTTATTTGTAGCAGCAGAATATATGCATTTAAATGGCTGAAAAGCATGGCTCTTCCATATTCCGTTTTGAACGTTGTCAGAATATACAATTAGTCCATTATTACCTACGGCTACAGCCTTGCCATTGCTCTCACAAATAGCACAAAGGCTATCACTGCCAGTTATTTTATATTCAGCAGTAAACCCTTTGTCGCTCTGATAGCTGTATATTCCATCTCCAAGCTTGTATTTTTTATTACCTATGCTGAATAACTGGGTATCAAAGGTGGTTTCTGATTTTTCCCACTGTTTCAAATCAGAAGATACATATGTATATGTTTTATTTTCATTATAGCTGAGATGCGAAATATAGTACTTTCCTGAATCATAGAATAGTGTTCCTGCAGAGCCGTTTTCAGATATCGCTAATTTTCCTTTATCCCATTCAACTCCATCTTTTGAAGTATGTATTGAGAATTCTTTTATACCATAACCGTCATCATTGTAATCTCTTGAAACTGTAATTAATTTTTCTCCATCGTTTATAATATTGCAGAATTCAGAACCAGAATAATTAACTGAGCATTGATTTAAGCAATAGTAATTTGAATTGTTTTTCCAATCTATACCATTATAAGAATATGCAAGAATTCCTAATCCTACTAATACAAAAGCTTTACCTTTTGTAATACCGCCAAATATTAGAGTATCACTGCCAAATGCTCTGTTAAAGTTATCACTCTTGAGCTTGCTCCAATGATAACCATCCTTTGAGGTAGCAATATCTCTCCCTCCAGCTACAACAAAGGTTTCGCCATTAAAAAGAACTGTTTCAAAACTTCCCTGCAAATCGTGGAAATCGCTTAGGTTATCTATTACTATGTTACTCCACTTTTTCAAATCCTTCGAAACTGAAATGATACCATTATCTCCAACTGCCACATACAATCCCTTGCCGTACACCACACTGTTATAATTATATGCTACATGAGTTAGGTTAGCGTTCCAGTTAAAATTTACACTTGTGTTCTTCAAGTTACTTTCCATAGCTACAGTGGAAATAACAGGTAACTGCAAGCATAGAAAACTCAATAGAATTAATTTTGCTATACAATTGGTAATAAACTTTTTCATATTTTACTCCTAACTTGCCTTCATTGAAAACCATATTTAATTTTACCATATATAGCATTAATTACAATATATCAGTTCGCTCTCTCTTTTATTGGTACCTTGACTATATCTCCAGGCTGTTTCCCGATTTTGGTTCTTATCTCCTTCTTTATCCCAATTATATGGCAGGGCGTTTTCATTTTAACAAGACTGCCTTCGTAAAGTTCACCATCAAAGGTAGCGATGACAGGCACTCTACCTTTCCCAAACTCAGCCTTTACATCAAAAGGTATTTCTATATATGCGCCGTCAATATCAGGCACCTTTTTTATCTCCGCTTCAAATTCATATAACTTACTCATCTTTTGCAGCTACCTCCTAATCTTTACTCTCATTATCTTCATGATATAAGTGAGACCCTCTACAATTTAATAAAATTATAGAAGGCCTCAATATCTAATAATTAATTTTAATATTTATTTTACTATCATAACCCTCTTAGAAATATCTTCTGCTGGCTTTGGTTCTGGCTGAGCCCCAATCCCACCAAATGGCATCTGTGCATTTAGCATATAGCTGTCTGGTATATCAAACATTTTTTTTACCATTTCATCAATAACTGGATTATAATGCTGAAGCGAAGCTCCAATTCCTAATTCCTTCAAACCACTCCATATACTTATTTGAAGCATTGCAGATGATTGAGAAGCCCACTCTGGAAACCGTTGTGCATATATTGGGAATTGTTCTTGTAAGCCTTTGATAACATTTTGGTCGTAAAAGTAAAGAATTGTTCCGCAACCATTTTTAAAACTATCTATTTTTTCTCTTGGAACATTGCCTTCGAATACATCATAGATGTTATCCCATAGCTTATCTTGCTTCTCCCCTGTTACTACAACTACTCTTGAGCTTTTCATGTTAAATGCATCAGGAACTAATTCAGTAGCCTTTTCTACTAGGTCAAATACCTTTATTTCATCTACAGGTAATTGTTTGTTAATATTGTAATATGTTCTTCTTTCTTTTAATGTATCTAAAATTTTCATGTTCTCGTCTCCTTTTTTAACAACGATATTATTTTTTTATTGTTAGTTAATATTTTCCTTGAACCTACATGCTTATATTATTTGTAGCTTATGAGGCTAAAAATTTGTTCATAGCATAATTTCTTTGGGTACAAGATCCCAAACTCAGCTGCCATCTATTCAATCTACCCTATTTTAAGCGACTTTTAGTGATTCATTTCTAATTAAATATAATTTACCCTAATTGCAGGTAAGTGAAACTCTCTTTAATAATTTTTTCTGCATGTACTGGTAAAATTCGTTACAGAAGAAATGAAAAGTCTTTCAGTTCATCAACTTAATTTCATAAAAGAAATAGTTGAGATTGTAACTACCTTTTTTACAAATTTAAAAGACACAATTTCAGTAATGAAATCTGTTAACGAATACAAAAAAGAGTAAAAAAAGAGCATAAATGCTACACTAAAAATTTCGGCTTATAATATGGCAAGCATGCAAGAAGTATCTATGTCAACGAAAAACATAGTTCATCTATGAACAATTAGTGGAGCATAGTACTCAATAGTAAGTATATCGAATAAATTAAACAAAATAGTAATCATGTTCAAACTATAGTATTAAACAACGCAAGTTCACAAGCCAACATTACTTATGATAATAAAAAGCCCATAATATTAGACAAATATTATGAGCTCTTTTACACTTGGTATCAAGTTTATGATATTATATGACCAACACCGTTAAAAAAAAAATTTTTAACAATTCCACACTTATCCAATATATTCACCAATCAATTTATAAGCTCTTTGTGATGTCATCCAGCCTACAAATCGATCAACAGCAGCTTTATTTACACCTTTCACTTTATCAGGATTCACCGTTACTATAGTATATTTGCCATTTAAATCCTCTGCTGTATCCATTACAATCTGCAAATTTAATTGGTCTTTAATTGCCATGTATGTAGTC
>JAEZIB010000101.1 GCA_023416275.1 Bacillota bacterium
CCATAGTACCATATAAACTGAGTTTTTAGCATTTTCTGTAGCTAAAGCCTTACTTTTAAACATTGACTTTTCATTTAACATTCTTAATTGTTTTAATTCATTTTTAATGTCAATAAAATCCGGCATCATCTTGTTATTATAAAATTCATTAGCCTTATTTATCCCCTGCTTACTATGTATTTCTTGCAGGTCCAGAAACAAATTTACATAGTAAGTGTATGAATTCTTGAGAGTATTAATTATCCCATTTTCTCCCTCTTCAGTTACATTATTAGCATTGACATTATACCATTTAAGAAATTCTTCATTGTTAATTGTAAAAAGTTTTTTCCCCTTTTGTGTATCTACATTTATGTAAATAAGCACTGCACTATCCTGGCGTTCAATTGCTTCCATCATTTTAGTAGCTGAATTAATACTTTTGTAGTTTGCTATCATTAAGCTGTCAATTGATTTACTTAAATTAAAAAGGTTTATTGCTGCTGTAGTTCCTACAATAGCAATAAGTATAACAAGTCCCAAATATAACAATGAAATTTTACCCTTTAATGTCTTTATCATTTATTTACCTCTAAAATATATATCTTGTCAGCCTATGCTTTTTATACGTTTACTAAATACCATTTTATATAGACGTAGCTCCAATTATTCAACTAGTCTTTAAAATATAATTATATTCTACTTAATAATAATGTGGATTCAGCTCAAACATGTCACGTACCAACATATAGCCATAGTGCCCAATAATTAAGTTGAAGGCTAGTATCATATTCAGTATAGGTTTACAAATACTAATTTTCAATATTTAAAACTACCTAATTAACAATAAAAAAAGTGATAAGACTATGATTCTGATAGCTAAATTGATTTTACGGCTTTTAATGCTATGAGTAAAATTCCAGATTGAAATTCCTACGACTTTAATAAAATGGATGTTTGGAACTATAATCTAATAATATATTTGATAAATATGTTTGTTAGCGTTGAAACTACACAATTTTTATCCAAATGTATATATCCCCAAAGACTATTAGTACTCACTAAGCAACGGAAATGATGTGATAAAAATGAATGTATTTATTTCAAAACTAGGAGTAATCACTATTGTAATACTAGCAATTTATTTAATAAAAAAACTTGATGATTACCTCTTTTTCGCAAGAGAAGATTATCATCATAGTGATTTTCATGAAGATTCTAATAAAGAATCTGATGAATCAAAATCTAAATATAATATAATTAACAGTAAGGGGAATCAAAATGATTCAATGGATTAAAAAATTATTAATTGGAAAGCCACTTAAAAACGAGGCTATTCAAGGTGAAAAATACAAGGTATTATGGGGGCTACCTGTATTAGCTAGCGATTCAATTTCATCTGTAGGATATGCAGGTGAAGAAATCTTAATTACTTTAGTGCCAATTATTGGTGCATTATCTTTTGTATATCTAACAAAAATTTCACTGGCTATAATTGCGTTACTCATCATACTTACAGTTTCTTACAGCCAGACTATTAAAGTATATTCAAACGGGGGCGGTGCTTATATTGTTGCGTCCGATAATTTAGGGTATACTGCAGGAGTTACAGCTGGTACAGCATTGTCTATTGATTATATACTAACAGTGGCTGTTAGCATATCTTCTGGTATTAATCAATTAACCTCTGCTTTTCCTTCTTTATCAACCTATCATATTTTAATATGTATGATTGCACTGCTGCTTCTTATGATTGGTAATCTCCGAGGAATTAAGGAGTCATCGAGAATGTTTAGCATTCCAGTCTATCTTTTTATTATAGGCTCATTAATTATGATTATTCTAGGAATAGTAAAGCTAAAACTGGGTATGGTACACCCAACAAACTCAATACAGCAAATGAAAGAAACGGGAGCTGTTTCAATTTTTCTAATATTAAAAGCATTTTCAAGCGGTTGTACTGCTCTAACCGGAGTTGAAGCTGTTAGTAACGCTGTTCCAAACTTCAAAGAACCGGCTTCAAAGCATGCAAATAAAACCCTGTGGATTTTATCCCTTTTAGTCCTATTGATTTTTGGCGGTATATCAGTTCTAGCAAATATGTATCATGTCATTCCTGTTGAAGGTAAAACCGTTCTAAATCAAATTGCTTTATATGTTTTTGGTAACAATTTTATGTTCTATTTCTACACTGCCACCTCCATTCTTATACTGGTAATGGCTGCAAATACGGCTTATTCTGGTTTTCCACTCCTAATGTCCATTATGGGCAAAGATGGCTATGTACCAAGACAATTCAGTCTAAGAGGAGACAGACTCAGTTATTCAACAGGTATTATCATATTATCTGCTATTGCAGGTATTTTGATTATTGCATTTAATGGAGACGTAACTCTTTTGCTTCCTCTATATGCGATAGGAGCTTTCTTATCATTTACCCTGTCACAGTTTGGTATGTTTATTAGATGGAAAAAGCTAAAAGGTAAGTGGTGGAAATCCAAGGCCTTTGTCAATGGTTTTGGTGGTTTAACTACAGCAGTTGCTGTTCTTATTATTGCATTTGAAAAATTTACTGCCGGTGCATGGATTATAATAGTAATTACTCCTATCCTGGTCTTAATGTTTTTACGAATAAAGAAACATTATGTAGCACTTGCAAAGCAATTAGATATTAAAGCTTCTGATTTAAAGAATTACAATATAGAACAACACTGTTATAGAAATCATGTAATTGTTCCTGTTGAAAGTATTAATCAGTCAAGTTTACGAGCTTTACGATTTGCAAAAACCATTTCTGATAATGTAGTTGCTTTTAACATTTCAATTGATGAAAATCATGCAAATAAGCTTAAAGAAAAATATGCCCTGTTGGAAACAGATATACCTCTGATAGTTAAGTATTCACCTTTCAGAAAAGTAATATCTCCATTATTAAAGTTTATTGAATCCGCAGAATACGATTATGAGAAGGGTGATATGATTACTGTAGTTTTGCCTCAATTCATAGTAAAATCCTGGTGGCAGAATATAGTACATAATAATACTTCCTATTTTATTAAAAGGGAATTGCTAAAGCATAAGCATATAGTAGTAGCAACAATGCCATTACAGTTAAAGGACGATAAATATGTTTTAAGTAATGCTAAATATAATAGCTAAATTACATAAAATGAAAACATTAACAACTCAACTTTTCACATAAAAAATCTATCGGTGCTCAAACTTATCAATGGTTTGCTGCCAAATTAACTATTAAGCTAAAAAACCGTAAGAAGTCATATAATTTTAATTACATGTACTTCTACGGTTTTATTTTCTTATTATAGGATTACTTAGTCAAGTCTTATTTAAGAATAGTCACAAAGCATGTCATTAATTGTAACTGTTTTGATAATTAAAAGCTAAATTTGTCTTGTTTCAAAGGCATATTAGGTTATATTTTTACTCACACACCTTAACAAAGAACTTCCTATTTCTTGGCCCATCAAATTCACAAAAATATATCCCCTGCCAGGTGCCAAGCAGCAATCTACCATCTTTAATAATGATAGTAGCTGAGCTTCCAACACAAGATGCTTTAAGGTGTGCTGATGAATTGCCTTCGCAATGCAAAAATTCTCTTCTGTCTGGGAAAGCAGTATTTAAACCAAGGAGTATATCGTGGACTACATCAGGATCGGCATTTTCGTTTATTGTTATTCCTGCAGTAGTGTGAGGACAAAAGACTATGCATATTCCATCGGTCACACCGCTTTTAGTTACTGCCTCGGCTGCTTGTCTTGTTATTTTGTACATGCCCTCAGTATTTGTTGATAAGTTGTATTCAAAAAGCTTCATTTTTCTATCTCTTCTCTCTACTATAATTTTTCAACTATATATAACTAACTCTACATTAGCATTAGTCCAAAAATAGTAATTTTCAGCTTACTAAATAATACATCATTTCTATTAGCATTTCAATAAACATAATTTCATATTTAGCATTAAAAAAAGCCCTAAGTAAGAGAACAATTTTCCCACTCTTTACTCAAGACTTTTAATAGCTAATCAATTTCCCAATATAGCCTTTAAATCTTCATCGGGCGTTGATATTGGTTTAATTCCAAACTTGTCAATTAATACTTGCAGGATATTTGGTGTTATAAATGCTGGTAGCGTAGGTCCAAGTCGAATATCCTTAATTCCCAATGACAACAACGTAATAAGAATACATACAGCCTTTTGTTCATACCATGATAAAATTAGTGAAAGCGGCAAATCATTTACTCCACATTTAAATGCATCTGCAAGCGCTAGTGCAATTCTTATTGCTGAGAAAGAATCATTACACTGACCAACATCAAGAACTCTTGGGAAGTCTCCGATTTTACCCAAATTCATTTTGTTAAATCTGTACTTACCACAAGCAAGGGTAAGTATTATTGTATCCTTTGGTGTTTTCTCTGCAAATTCAGTAAAATAGTTTCTTCCCGGTCTTGCACCATCACATCCTCCAATTAGGAAGAAATGCTTTATAGCTCCATTCTTTACTGCATCAATAATCTTATCTGCATTACTCAACACTGCATTATGCCCAAAACCCACTGTTATTTTCTGTTCAGGTTCATCTTCTGTAAACCCTCCCAATTGAAGTGCCTTGTTTATTACAAGACTAAAGTCCTTTTTGCCATTAACCTCTCTAACATGAATTATTTCAGGCCATCCCACAATGCTTGTTGTAAATATTCTATCACTATAGGAGTCTCTAGGTTTTTGCAAGCAATTTGTTGTCATAAGTATACAACCTGGTATTCCGTCAAACTCTTTTTGTTGATCCTGCCATGCTCCTCCAAAGTTACCTACTAAGTGAGGATGTTTTTTTAATTCTGGATAACCATGAGCAGGTAGCATTTCACCATGGGTATATATATTGATTCCTTTGCCTTCTGTTTGCTCAAGCAGTTCCTTTAAGTCCTTCAAGTCATGTCCGGAAACAATAATAAATGGACCCTTTTTCTTTGTAATACTGACTTGTGTGGGGACTGGATTGCCATAGGAGCCTGTATTTGCCTTATCAAGCAGCTCCATGCATTTTAAATTTACTTGTCCAAATTCCATATTCAAATTGAACAAATCTTCAACTGTCAGCCCTTCATTTATAACAGCTGCCAAAGCCTTATAGAAAAATTTACTTACTGTTTCGTCCTTATAGCCCAGAACATGTGCATGATGTCCATAAGCTCCCATACCCTTCATTCCATAAATAAGCATTTCTCTTAAAGAACGGATATCTGCATCTAAAGTCTGGTCATACATTATACCAGCTTTTTCAGCATCCTTAAGCATTTCTTCCTTTGTTGCTGGAAGTGTATAGCTGACTACTTCTGGAAAATGATTTTTACACTCTAGTAGTTGTTTTTTCAAGCACTCTTTTATTTCCTGTGCTTTTCTCAAATACTCTACAAATCTCTCAGGATCGAAATTAACATTTGTTAGTGTAGAAAAAGTAGCATCCATAATAAATTTATCTGTTTCATCATCTATTTTGATACCCTTTTCCAATAATTTTTGCCCACAATAGCCTATACCTTTTAATTGATAAATGAGTAAATCCTGTAATGCTGCGACTTCACTATCTTTCCCACAGTTACCAGCTTTCGTACAGCCCTTGCCTCCTATTGTTTGTTCACATTGAAAACAAAACATTTCGTTATGCATCATTTGTTCTCCCTTCTAGAAATTTTTCTGTAGCATTTTATTAGATTATAGTATTCCATCTCTTTACTTGTTATATACCGACTAAAGTCAATTACGATTTAAACCTTGCAACGATTTTTGTATCGGGACGATATTTATATGGTCTTTTTAGGCAAATTACGTTTTTAAGCCAATTTAACGCAATTTGGGCTTAAATTTTTTTTGACTTTAGGAAGCTTTAGTTGATAATAATTTACTTAGAACATAAAAAAGCTAACCTTATTTTGATTAGCTTTTTAAAAATTCATTTATTAATTTTCACTCAACCATGTCATATTGCGGCTTTCCATCCTTCAGGCAAATATTTAATAGTGCCTTTAACCATATCATCTACTAAGCTTTTTATTTCCTTTTTACTTAGCCTTCCATTAATTAACGTATCAAATTTAAAAGCTTGGTAGACAAGATCTATGTCGCATTCTAATGCCGCCTTTAAAACGCGGTCATGGTTATCAGTTTGCGGTCTAATATAATTGAGAATCCCTTCAGGAATTCTGCCTGCTGCTATCGGGCGAATTCTGTCACCTTCAAAAATAGCATTTGTTTCTACAATTGCAGATTTAGGTAAATTTCTGATTTGCAGAAAAGAGTTTGGCATATTTACATTGCTTATGCACCGATTAAGTCCGCATAAAGCCTTAATAAGCAAAATGCCTTCTTCTCCAGTTGGCACTAAGTTAAAAGTCTCTTCTCCAGATACCAGACGTCTACTTCTTTCTAATCGTCTTTGTAAATCTTCTTTACGCCATGAAACTGGAGTAAGTGAAAATCCCCAATTCTCAACAGTTTCTGGATTCAAGAGATATGTGTCTCCTGGCATAAACTCAGCCAGATGTCTGTCTCCAGCAGCAGCAATTAATCCATATTTATTAAACAAATCAAATTTTACTCTGTGCGAACATGAAAAGCGATCGAAATTACTATTTTTCTTCTCTATAAAACCTTCATCGAAATGTTTAGTAACATATTCTTTGTATATAGGGAAAAGATTTTTACCTTTGTAAGAAGCATAATCAAACCACGTAAAATGGTTAATTCCCAATACATTTACTAATATTTCATTTCTACTCCAAACCTCAACACCTGTCTCTTTTTCAAAAATACCCTTAAGTAATTGTTGCGTACCAAACACTTCGTGACAGCATCCAAAGGCTTTTATTTTAGGGAATACATGGTATAGCGTTTTCACACAAAGTGATAATGGATTTGTGTAATTTATAACCCAAGCTTTTGGACAAAAAGTTTTTATTGCATTGGCTATTTCTACAAACAAAGGCAGTGTGCGAAGTGCACGCATTATACCTCCAGGCCCTACAGTATCACCAACTGATTGGTAAATCCCATACCTTTCAGGCATATGTACATCTATTTCCATCTCATTAAAGGTTCCAGGCAGCATTGAAATAATAACAAAGTCTGCATTAAAAAGTGCTTCTTGTAAAGAATAAGCTATTTCATAATTCCATTTACTAATAGCCTCTTTTTTTCTAGAAACATTATTTCCAATAATTTCATTACTCTTAACAGCTTCTAAATCTATATCATACAGTTTAATTGTACCTGAAATATTTGGTTCTAAAGCTAGGTCAGTCATAAATGTCCATGCCCAGCCTCTTGAGCCTCCTCCTATGTATGCAATATTAATATCTGTAGCCGAATCACCTTGATAATTCATAATTGAATACTCCTTTTGCTAGCATAGATTTTACCGGATAAGCAATCAACTAAAATCATGTTTGTGTTGCATATTTGAATTAGTATGAGTGGATATCTGTACTGCCTTGTATTTGTTTAATTTAGGTTATATGGAAATTATACCATTAGTTTATGAATTGTGTAAATTATGTACGAAAAATGTCTTTCCTTAATATTAAATAAAAAACATCACCGCAGGAAGTTAATCCAAATGGTGATGTGATTTCTTTTAATAAATAACTTATAGCTGTTGTAACTATAATAGGTTATGGAACATATTTTGTAACTGTTCCGCTATACACCACATTAAAGGAGTAGAAATAGTATCTTCCACCAAAGGTATCTACATAGCCATTCTGTTGGATATCAGTTATTCTTGAAAAATTAAGTGTCCCCTTAAAGCTTCCATCATCATAATAAGAAGTAGTATTATTGTAGCTGGTTAATAGTGTACTAATTTGTGAATAATGCACAGTTGTGCTTATCGCCTTGGTAGTTGTTACTTCTTTCGTTATATTTGGAGTGTATCTGTTAACGGTACCATTGTATGTTACATTGAAGGTATATACATAATATTTTCCTCCGAAGGTATCAATAACATTAATCTGCGTAATATTCGTTGCGTTATAGAAGTTGAGTGTACCAGAATATTCACCATCGTCATAAGAATAGGTAGTTCCTTGAAATTCATTCATTATTGCCTGTAGTGCATATGTACTGCTATGGAACGTTCTTGTTTTTGCTTCAGTAATTGTTACTGCCTTTGAACTATCTTCAGCAAAAGTATTGATACTGAAAAGTGACAGCATTATCACAATGGCTAAGGTACTACAAATGACTCTCTTTAAGCAGTTTTTCTTTGACATAATCTAAATACCTCCATATTATATTTTAACAATAAAAGTTTTTATAAACGCATTTTAGCTATTTATTTACTTTATTGTTAATATTATCTATATTATACTTTTTCTTTACGGACACTGTCAATATGGACTAAGCTATCACAGCTCTGAGAAGGAGATATTTAAATATATGTTTAAATGGAGTATTCCGTATTATCAGATTTTTTCATTTCAAATTCAGCAAAAATTCTATCTCGGATTTTTAAGAAATCAAGACTGGTTCTATCTCGTTTTCGTGCTAAAGGTACATTAATAATACTTTTAATTTTTCCCGGATTAGGAGTCATTATAATGACTCTATCAGCAAGAAAAACAGATTCTTCAATATCATGTGTTACGAAAATAATAGTCTTTTTCTGATTTTCCCATATTCCTGATATCTCATCCTGCATCTTCAGTCGTGTCAGTGCATCTAATGCACCAAAGGGCTCATCCATAAAAATGATTTCAGGATCTACTGCAAGAGCGCGCGCAATGGCAACGCGCTGCTGCATGCCTCCAGAAAGCTGATTAGGATGACTTTTACTAAATTTACTCAAGCCGACAATATTAATGAATTTATCTGCAATTTCAGCTCGTTCCTTCTTAGCGAGTTTTTTGCCCTCTAAACCTAGCTCAACATTCTTCTGTACTGTTCGCCATGGAAGCAGTCCGTAGTTTTGGAATATTGTTACATTTTTATTTGATGGCTCTGTAACTTCTTTTCCATCTATTGTAATCCTTCCACTGCTTACACCTTCAAAACCTGCAATGGAATTGAGCAGTGTCGTCTTTCCACAACCACTAGGACCTAGCAAGCAAATAAATTCCCCTTTTTCAATATTCAACGAAACATGCTCCATAGCTTGAAAGCTTTTGTTATTTTGTACATATTGTTTTGATACATCTTCAACTTTTATATACAAATCAAGTCCCCCCATCATTAGCCACAAATCCAAATTTGCTTAATATATTTTTTTCTATTAAACCAATAAGACTGTCTAGTATTAACCCAATTAATCCAATTACAATTATACTTGACAACAACATATCTGCTCGCAGATTATTTCTTGAGTCAATTATCAAATAGCCAAGGCCAGTCTGCGCTCCTACCATTTCACCTGCCACTAGAAATACCCAAGCAGTTCCCAGTGCCAGATGAAGGCTTGTCGCAATATATGGAAATGCTGACGGAAGGACTATTTTGATGAGAAAACCTACTCCTTTTATGCAAAAATTCCTCGCAACCTTTATATAGGTCTGTTCTACTTTACTTACTGCTGTTACTGTAGTTAGCAGAATTGGAAAAAATGCTGCAATAAAGATTATAACAACGGCTGGTAAATCACCAATGCCAAACCATAATACAATAAATGGAAGCCATGCTATTGGTGAGATTGGTCTTAGCAGTTGAACAATAGGATTGATATAGTTCCATACGCCTCTGAACCAACCTAATAGTAGCCCTAATGTAACTCCAGTGATTACAGCTATACAATAACCAATAATAAACCGCAGCATACTGTCTTTAATGCTTTCTAGCAACACTCCACTATAAAGCATTTCCTTGAAACTCTCCAAAACATCAAGAGGAGATGGAAACAGTGCTTTATTCCAGTTTCCAAGAGTTACAGCAAGCTGCCAAGTTAAGATTAAAGCTATAAATGACACGACAATATGAAATACTTTTCTCATTCATTAGCCTCCGTTTTCTATTTCAATATTTATAATTTGTTACCCAACTTTTCATTAATAAATTTGAGCATCTATAATTTGTAACTAGGAAAGTTGAGTTAGTTAGCACAATAAGCCCACAATACCCTAAATATGTGATACCATAGTATCAAAGGGAGTGTGATTTTCTATTTGCCAAAAAATGATTCATCTACGAACTCGTCATAAGTTGGCGATTCTTTTGAAATATCAAACTCTCTGAGCCTTTTAGTCAAATCAGCATATGCATCCTTAGTAATTCTCAAATCATCATAAGAAATCCATTCCATTGACAAATCATAAACATTATCATCAAGCTTTAAATAATCCTTTGCAATATCCCGTGTTTCTTCCTTGTGCTTTCCAATATATTCTCCGGCCTCCACGTATTTATCAACAAATTTTTTAGCAACATTCTTCTTTTCGTTTATAAAGCTTTCAGTTAGTACTAAAGAGCAGCAAATAGAGTCATCCCAAAGCTCTTTTGCTTCAATTAACACCTTACCTTTATTTATTGCAACGGCCTTTGCTCCGAAGGGTTCTGCAACACAATAGCCTGCGATTTGTCCTTGAGCAAGAGCAGCAGGCATTTCTGGTGGTGCAAGCTCTACAACGTTTATATCCTTGTATGTAAGACCAGCTTCTTTGAGAATTTGTCCAAGAAGTATATTGTGTGAGGACTGCCTGTGAGGAATTGCAAAGCTTTTCCCTTTAAGATCTTTGGCAGAATTGATTTCATTTGCAACTACAATTACATTACCATCCTTATGACCAAGGGCTACCGCTTTTACACCAATGCCCTGCTCTTTCGCCTTCATTGCAAGTTCAATTAAAACCGATGCTCCATCTACATGACCTGTATTTAGTGCATCAAGCAGTTCTGGCCATGAGCCGTATTTTATAAGCTCTATTTCTAAATTATCACCAGCTTGCTTTTGCAGCTGGCTTTCTACGATAATAGGTAGTGCATGTGTGAGTGGCAAATAAGCTATTTTTACTGTCTCTTTATTTGATTGTTTCTCTTTTTGATTTAAACTATTTTGTGAATTTTGCTCATCTACATTTCCACAGGCAGTTATACCAAAAATAAGTCCAATTGATAAAACTAACGAAATACTTTTTATTATACTTTTCATAATAACCTCCACGCCGACTTACGGCACAAAAAATGGTGAAACTATCGTGGCGGTACGCTAGTAATTTTAGAAGTAATATCTAAAGTCTTTCATGCTAACCTCCACGCCGACTTACGGCACAAAAAATGGTGAAACTATCGTGGCTTCCTCTATTACCATCTCAGAGCTTTTCTCTGCTCTTTTAGGTCAGTCACAATCTGATTTGCCAGTTCCAAATGATTGACATTCACAATCATTCTTGAACCTAAAATATCTTTTGTTCCATCCTTCATAAATTCCGTTACATTATCAGAACCTTGTGTTGGAACATAAACACAGTGATATGAATCTATACCTAATAATCTAAAGCTTAAAGCGGCGCAGATGCCCTTTTCGTTTGACCACTCAGGACTTGCGAAAGCATATGGCATATCCTTTATCGCTACTCCTGAAGCTTCTGCCACTGCTTTAAAGAAAGCAGACGCTCTTGCATTATCTAAACATTCACCCATGTGCCAAACAGGTGGTAATTCTTTTAAAAATCCTTTAAGCTTTTGCCCAGTTTGCTCTAGTGCCTTTGTTGAACAATATCCCAGCTTCATTAGCGGAAAAGATGCACAACCATTTGTTAATATTAATACATTATTTTTTATCAATATATCAGCCAGCTCAACAACTGCTTTCTCATATATAATCCGAGGATTATTACAGCCTACAAGATTAATAATCCCTAAAATTTCTCCACTTTTAATTGCATCCACAATAGGGTTTAAGCCACCAAAGTACTTATTTATATACTCTACAGAAAAACCCACTTCTGCTTCAGTTTCATATTGTGGAATATGGACAGGTATTTCTCTCCTATCTGCAAAGCTAGTAATAGCCCTTTGTAAAATTTTTTTAGCTAAAGCATTAGTTTGATTTATGTTAGTATGATCATGGTCATATCCAAAATGTTCTGCACCAGGTAATCTCGCTGAATCGCTAGTAGTTACCACCGTAGTTTTAAAACATTTTGCAACCTCCATGATTGAGGGAAATACATCCTGAATATCCGCCACCCAAAGGTCTAAAGCACCTGTTCCCAATACCAATTCCGCTCCGATTGCATTAGATAATGGAACAACCCCTCCATAACGGTACATTGCAGAAAGTCCTGAACAGCAAATGCCATAAAACTTGATTCCTAGTGCACCTCTTTCTTTAGCAAGCCTTATAAACTCCTCACTTTTTCCAAGCTTAACAATTTGGCTCACTAAAAGTGGTGAATGTCCATGCACTGCAATATTGACATATCCTTTTTCTATAGCGCCCAGATTAACCTTTGAGGTACTTCGAGTCGGGAGTCCAAAAAGACTATCCATTGCAATTGAAGAACCTAAGACACTTGACCAAGCAAAGGCCACACCACTTCTAAGCAGCTGCTTCATCAAGTTTTTCCAATCCCCATCATTACCCGTGCTTGTTCTATGTAAACTTTCAAAAACCTCATGATATGGACTGATTGGCATAATATCCAAATCACTCCAAGTTTTTATTCTTTCTTTTGGTGCGAAGGCATGTAGTGTTTTATGTGGTGCAGGTACTGTTCTTGATAAGTCCTCTAAAAGAATATCTGCCATAATTCCTGCTAATTCTTGAGTTGTTTTTCCCTCAGTTTCAATGCCAAAGGCCTTTGCTGCAGCCAATATTTTAGCCTCTCCCTCTATAGGAATATCTATTTTCCCTTCGGCAGCATATTTTAATGCTAACATAGACTCTCTTCCCCTTGCTCCATGGGCTGCAACACCTGCAACGACACTTCTGAGCAGATTACGGGCTACAATTACATCTGCATCAGCTCCACAAACTCCCCTGGGACTCTTTTTGGTTATTTTACAAGGCCCCATGGTACAGTTTTTACAGCAAACACCTGCTAATCCAAAGCTACACTGAGGCTTCTGTTCATCAAACCGATCAAAAACAGTTTCAACACCAATTTCGTCCATATGTATAAGCATATCCTTTACAGCCGGGTCTGGTGTCTGCTCAATAACATCTTTCTTTGAGGCAAAGCTCTTTCTATATTCTGCAATAGCAGTAGCATAATCATTACAACCAGAATTACTATGATGGTGGTGACTTTCGTTATCACCGAATTTTACATGATGGTATCTCTTTAATTCAAATTGATGTAATATATTCAAATAATCACCCTCTTTTATTGTTTATATTTCCTATATAGTTAATATGATTTAATTCATTATATGAGGTGCAATCAGAAAAGTCAATATATATTTCATATTTTTCATAGCATTTCACTATGAATATTGTTTAGCATTAGTCTGATTTCCTATCGAGTGTAATATTTAGTTTTATAATATTGGAAACGAAAGCAAAGGAAATAGTTCTTGATGAATTTGCCAAGTTTAAATATAGGTATAATTAACCATTTATTGATTATTGCGTGCAAATAAAAATTGTATACCGCTTTTGATAAACCAATCACGGTATACAACTTTAACACCAAACTACATAATTCATATTCAGTTTTTCATACAATACTATTTTTATATAAGTTGATTATTTCTATAGGATATCAGCTTTTTTGTTATAGTTATTTTAAGCTCCTACCAATATATAAATTATTTCCTTCAAAAGTAGAACCTGTGAATTCCACATCGTATAAAGTATTACCAAAATTATTAAATACATTATTTTTGAAGTTGCACTTTAAGAATTTTATACCCTGTGAAGAATCCAAACTTATAAATGATGCATAATCATAAGCTACTGTATTTTCGGATAATTCACACTTTTCAAATACTATATCTGTTGAATAATATAGGCTTATCAAACTATAGTCCTGACATTTTCTGAAGATACTATTTGTAAACATAAAATTTTTACAGGAGTCAATCTGCATTATTCCTGTAGTACATTCTTCAATAACTGAATTAGTAAAAGTTAGATTTTCAGATTTTGTCGCAGTTATACCAATAGTACCGCAACCATAAAAAATGCTATCCGATATATTTATATTTTTTGTAGAATCAAAATTCAGAACTCCACCACTACAATATCCCGTTTCGATAGTATGTCCTGCCTTAATATTGTTAATTGTTATATTGTTGCAAACATTAAAGGTTAGTACATCTGCATATCTTGGCTCAACTACTATTTCAACAGGTTTACTTCCTATTCCCTCAAGTGTTAAGTTCTCAACGCTACTTATTATCAGTTCTTTACCGTCATATACATCTTCCCAACTAACATTCGATCTATTGCTAATATTTTGCTTTATTTTAGATAGGTTATAAATTCCAGGCTTTAACTTTATTTTCTTATTTGATCCCAGTTGATTATATAGCTCATCAACATTTGATACTGTAACCTCTTTTACCTTGGTCTCAGGTTTTTTGCCTAGATAAACGCTATTATTTATAGCATCCCAGGTAAATTCTTTACCTAACAGCTTACTTATTGTTTCAATAGGCAAGCATACATACCCATTTGAAATAAATGGTTTAGTTATTTTCCCATTTAAGTCAGTTGGCTGCACTAATTCTCCGTCAACATAAATTTTTATATTACTGTTCTCAGCGGATGTGTCTTTGTTATCCTGTGCTGCAAAAACATTAAACCCCAATGCTATAACACAAAATGTTACTGTAAATGCAATTCCCGAAAAAAAGCCTTTTAGCTTATTCTTATTAAACATACACCTAATCCTCCTAGTTTTTGTTATACATACAACATATTACATGTATAATATTAAATCCTATGATGTCTTTTTTAAAGTTACACTATTGTAACTTTTTGTATAAACCACCATTTTTTATATTTAATAACACCCATCTAACCCTTGATTGATTCTGTATATAGCTGGAAATGTACTCTATAAATTTATAAAGAAGCTCTTTTTCATGAAACAATTCTTTCTGAAAATAAACAGCACTAGACTAACCTTTTTTACAGGTTGATTTAGTGCTGTTTTATAAATAACTGAAATAGCTAATTAGGGCTTGCTGAACGGATAAAGAATATGATTGTAAAATTACATAAGTACAATTAAGTTAATGGCAAAGCTTGGTTAGAATTAATTGCTGAAATATAGGTGAAGCTTATGAATGTATGCAGGAAAAGCTACTGGAAGCCATTGGCATACTTAAACACACTTTTATTATAAAAATTAAACCTTTAATCAATATCCGTCCTGTCTATTCTGCAATTTTCAGTAAAAGTCTAGAAATCAATGCAGCTGCTTCTGCTCGACTTATTTGGGATCTAGGAGAAAATGTATCATTGTCATTGATAATATTCTCATTAATTGCCCATCTAATTGGGGTTTCTGCCCAAGTAGAAATTTCTCCTGCATTAAAAATTTCAGCTATGTCATTTTCTCCTATATAAGAAACATTTACACCTTCAGCTTTCGCATATTTATACAACATTACTATCATTTCTTGGCAGGTAATATTCCCATCAGGATTAAATTTTCCGTTAGTTCTGGAAATAATTCCTTTTTTATATGCCCACTGTACTGCACCATTATATCCTGCAGTTTTCTTGACATCACTAAATTTTGAAGTTGAATACCCTTTTAAATCTGCATTTACAAGATACGCAAGCAACGAAACAAACTCTGCTCTGGTGATTTTTGCATTTTGGAAGGAAGCAGAGTTTTTAGTATTATCAACAGCTTTAGCTGTTTTTGTTTTCTTAACTAGGCTCATATTATCAATAGTAACAACTGTATCATTAAATGTAGCTCCTCCAATTGCAAATATTAGAGCACAGTTAGAATCTGTTGCCGAAGCTGTTAGTATAGCTTCGTAATGCTTTAATCCATTAGTGGCTTTTACATTATCAGAATAATATGATGAATAAGGTGCATAGTTTTGTTGAATATTAAATGTAAGTTCCCGTTCTTGGCTGCACTTGTAATCAAATGAAAGCAGGTATTCTGCGCCTTTCTCCATCATAAAACCAGAGAAATCCATTTGAGTACACCAAGATTCTGGACCAGCATTTTTAACATCCATAGATATCCCTATATTTTGTGATAGTGTATAGGTCAAATCTACCTCTGGTGAATTTTTAAGTGCCAGTATTGGACTTATTTCCAGAATATTTGAATCAGCAGTTAGCACTTTGCCCACTTCATTTACAAAAATCCCAGCTTCAAAATCCTTAGTATTATAATAATTTGTTAACCACTTTATACGATTATCTAACCAATTACTTAGGTATGTATAATGTTCCTTATATGTGGTAAGTGAAGATATAGGAGTTGGTTCAATATATACTTGCTTTCCTAATATTCCATCCCACTTCTCAAAGTTTCTACTATATGATTTAATATTTGCTTCTGCTTCATTAATAACAAATTGTGGCAACGTATTATTCTCTTTTTGAAGTTCATTCCAACGTTCTTTTACCAATTCACGGAACCATTTATAAGATAGTGCATGAGTGAACCAAGGATTAGAATTTGCATTTAAATTTAATATGTGGTATGGATTAAAGCCTATCCAGGAATCACACCCTTTAGTGCAGTTTGCGTTTCCCATACCAAGGTCATAATCCCACATAGGTCCAAAGCAAAGCTTTTCGTCATCATCCTTATACATATAGAAGCTGTCCCATCCAGCATCAACGTTTTTAATGATTTCATTTCCAATATATATATCAACTAGCGAATCAATATCTATGTACTTTTCTACTTCTTTTTTATTGCCTTTCATTAATAAATTATAGGCTTTTGTAATATACTTAGAAATGTAATCTATCTGTTTTTTCTTTATTGATTGATTTTCTGACAAATCACTTGCAATTACATAAGAAGCTGTATCAACTATAAACATGTTCTCTTTTGTATATCTGGACATTTCAATTAGATAACCGTTGTTTTCTATTTCATTTGGCTCTTCTGTTATTTCAACACGGTCTTTACTCACGCTAACTTCTTCGCAGAGTAAGTAAACACCTTGATATTCACCATTAACATATAATTCAATAGAACGGCAGTTTGGAGTATAAGGAATAGCAGTTAGGTAATCTGCTATATGATATGTAGTAAGATTTCTTAAAAGTGATCCATCAAAATAATTGGCTATCAAACACCAGGATTTCCCTTTATCATTGCCAATGTCTAATATGTTGTGCTTTTCATCAAATTTAATCTTGTAGCTTGCCTTTTCTGCATACATAGAACTGTTGCCGCGAAGTCTTACAGACATATTATTTTTAGTCATTTCATAATTACCTTTAGCATCAATTATGCTAATTTGCGCTTGAGTATAATCCTTGTTAGAATCAATTTTGCTTTCATTATTGGTATTGATTGAAATTATAGGCATTTCATATTGGCTGGTTTTAATATCTGTATCGGTTAATTTTGTTGCACGACCTACTTCTGCTGCTAATACGTTATTGTTCCCCATGAAGCATGTTACTAAAGCAGTTAAAAATAATACTATTGATGTAAAAGCTAATTTTCTTTTCATATTGTCCCTCCTCTAATTAATAAATAACTCATCTTTCACAATTAAAATAAAACTTGTAAAGTATTTAAAATAACTACATTATATTTTTATTCACTGTGAAATTTGAATCAAAAGTTAATATATACTATATTTTACTATATATGCATAATATATAGTGTTAGATTTTGTAAAAAAATAATTAACCGTATTCTGTTCTACTCTTAACATATAATTTCCTATATTGTAATACGGGTTTATTACACAAACTATCAATAAATGCAAAAAGGCCCAACTTCGATCTATATCGAAATCAAGCCCTTGCCATATTTTATGTACACTACTATGTAGCTTTAAATCTTCGCATAAGCCTCTTCTACACTAGTGACCATTTCAAACTCTCCAACTTCTTTTTTTCCTATTCTATTTACTTGTGACATTGCTATAGCAGAATCCAGCACAACTGAAATTTTCTTTTTAAATGGAGTTTCAGTATAAAACTTCATAATCCTTTCTACATATGGGATTACATCTTGTGACACTGCCTTTTGCTCTCGTGCATCAATTATAAGTGCATATTCACTTGAATTGACTTTTGAGCATGCTACACTTAACTCATCTAAGTAATTTTTAATTTCTTCCAAACTAAACAAACCAGATATAGTTACTTTTATTACTTTTTTCGCTGCTTCAACCTCAATCTTATACATTCAATATCCTCCCACTATCAGAAATTTTAATATATTTACTTACTAGTTTTATATATTCTATCAAAATTATAGATTATATGTCTAACATTGTCAACCATGTGATTTACTAGAAACATTATATCTAGTCCTATCTTTTGTCTTGTAAGTTCTCATATTTCAAATAGCTCAAGAGCTTATAACAGTACTATCAGAAATAGTACTTTACGTCTTATAATTGGCATAGGTCTGTAAAATACTGCATTTATAATACTTAAAAATTTTCTATTTAAACAGCATTATTTGTTTATTTTTGCTAATTTTGTGATATGTTTGAATACCTTATCTTAATAGTCCTAGCTCCAATTGTGACGATAATACTATTGACTACGATCATAATTAGCAGTAAAATTATTACAATTAATGGTATATATTTCTAATTTCATTATGTAATACTGTCTACCATTAAAAATACATGCTATAGGAGGAAAATGTTATGAGTACTGCTGTAAATACTGTATTGTTGAATGACGTTGTATTTTGTCCGGTTAGTTTTCAAGACTTATCCTTCGAAATATTAAACCCAAAAGATGATGAGGATGTTAGAGGTGCTGCGGAATGTCTTGCTGAATCTTTTGCAGGAGTAGTGGTAGATGGCGTTCATATAAGTGAGCCAATGACTAATGCCTGCAAACTATCAGCAGATGACATGTTTGACTATGTATATGGATATTTGTCTGAGGTAGCTAAACAAAATCTTTGCTATATAGCAAAGGATTTACTTACAGGAAAAGTTGTAGGTGCAATTGCATGTGAAAACTTTAATCCTGAAGAAGAAATACCTGTTCTTGAAGGTAATATTGCTCCTATGAATATTGTTTTAAATTATCTGGCTGAATTAGATGCTAGGCTTGTGCATACAATTGAACATAAGACAGGTAATAATGTCCGTGGCGATGAATATGTACATGGTTTTATGTCAGCAGCAAGACTTAAAGATAAAAAAAGATTTGTTGTAATTAAACTTGTTGAATGTTTGATTATTGATGCCTACACTAAAGGCTACAAAGGAATTATCGTAGAAGCCACCAATCCTAAAAGCGTAAAAATGAGTTCTGAATATTGTGGTTTTCACCAGGTTTACGATATTCATGGCGAACCAATATTGGGTAATTATTCAGAGCATCCTGTTTTTAAATCAATTCCGAGGGAAATAGCTACAGAATGTCGTATTCTGTACAGACCACTGAATTTTGATTTGGATATATAGCTAAAGTCAAATGCTATCGTCTTGATAGTTTGGCGTTTTAAATAAAGCTTTCATTGATAACAACTTCTTATACAAAACTACCCGTCCATAATGGTCGGGTAGTTTGCTTTATATTTATTTACCAGCGTAGAACTTTAAATAGTTCTCAACATTAGCTCCCCAGTATACTCCATCGTGTGCGCCTGTGTTTAAGTGATATTGTGAGTCCACACCTTTTGACTTTAATATCTTATTCAGCTGTTCACAACCATCATAAAATTGGTAGCTGTCGTTATCACCACAATCCAGATACACCTTTAAGCTGGTAAGATCTTTATTCTCGGCTACACGAAGTGGGTCCCTGTCATTTCTAATTTCTTCAGTAGGATATACGAAGGCCATTGCACTGCCTGAGTAGCCGTCTAAAAATATAGCTGGACTATGTCCCCCCACCTTGCTAAACATATCTGTATGAGCAAAAGCCATATGCAAAGCTACCCAGCCGCCCATAGACAATCCTCCTATATATCGACCTTCTTTTGATGAAATTGTACTATAATTTGCATCAATATAAGGAATTAATTCCTTGTAAAGATAGTCTTCGTACATACCTGTATTAAAATATGATGTTGGAATCCCTCTTTCAACAGGAACCTTTTTTGAATTAATTCCATAGCTATTATCAATTTGTGGAGCAACAATAATTAATGGCTCAATCTCTTTTTTTTCAATAAGTTCATCTGCCTTCGTTTCAGCCTGAAGACCAGGGAACCATGTGTCTTCAGTTCCAGTATATCCATGAATTAAATATAGTACCGGATATTTTTTCTTTTCGTTATATTCCTTGGGCAAGTAAACATTAACACGCATATCCTTTTGTAACGCTTCACTTGAGAAAGTGATTTTAGTATATCGATCAGAAGTATTTTGCTGAACTGCCGCTGATTCTACAGAGGTTGATTCCGTAGTTGTGGATGCTGCTGTTTGTTTTGATGGCGTTGAAGAGGTATTAGTGCTCTGTGAGCTACATCCACTTATTGTCATGATAGCCAATATAGCTATCATAAGGATACTGCTTCTTTTTGATTTCATACATTACATCTCCCCTAAAGTATTTAGTTATATCCACTCAACAACTCAACTCATCCATACTAATCCAAGCAATTGTTTTGACAACATACCATTGATAATTCTCCAGCACAAATATGCTTCTAGTATGAGAAAGTTGAGTTAAGAAATACATTTTAACAATAATTCTAATCAACCTTTTTTAATCTTTAGGAACATCTATATCAAGATCAAGAACTCTTAAGCTTTTTGCAGCATCAAGCCCACTTTTTGTAACAGTTACTTCACCATTTTCTATAAACTCTACTTTTAAACCCAAGTATGCAGCAAGAGCTTTGCCTAAGTTTTCAGAACCATGTTCTGGAATTACAATTTTGGGATTTAATTTATCAATAATATATTTTGTTTCTTCTAGATTCATCTTTGAATTGGCATATTCAGGCT
>JAEZIB010000108.1 GCA_023416275.1 Bacillota bacterium
ATGTAAAACAGACGTTAGCTCATGCTAGCGTTTTTTATTTTTATTATGAAAGGGTGTTGTATATGAAAAAGCCAGTTATTTTTACAGGTTCAGCCGTTGCAATTGTTACCCCATTTACCAATGAAGGTACTGATTATGAAAAGCTTGCTGAGCTCATTGAATATCAGATTAAAGAAGGCACAGATGCAATTGTAATTTGCGGAACTACCGGCGAAGCTTCTACCATGTATGATGATGAGCATAAAGCTATAATAAAGTTTGCTGTAGAAAAGGTTAATGGAAGAGTACCAGTTATTGCAGGTGCTGGCAGCAATCACACTGTCCATGCGATAGAGCTCAGCCAATATGCTGAAAAGGTTGGCGCAGATGCTATTTTAACAGTTACACCATATTATAACAAAACAACTCAAAAGGGATTAATCGAGCACTTTAAAGCAATTGCTAACAGCATAAATATTCCAATGGTACTTTACAATGTTCCATCAAGAACCAACTTGAACATTGCACCTGAAACTGTGAAAGCCTTGTCACAAATTGAGAATATAGTTGCAGTTAAAGAATGTAATCTTTCACAAGTTGGAGATATTGTTAATTTGTGCGGAGATGATATTACTATTTACTCAGGAGAAGATAATTCTATTGTTCCTTTCCTATCAATGGGAGCAAAAGGCGTAATCTCTGCTATGGCAAATATTATTCCAAAGGACACTCACGACATAGTTGCCAAGTATTTAGCAGGTGATATTGAGGGCAGCAGAAAGCTGCAATTAAAAACCTTAGATTTGGTAAAAGCATTGTTTTGTGAAGTCAGTCCTATTCCAACAAAAACAGCAATGAACTTGCTTGGTATGAATGTAGGCAGTTGCAGATTACCTTTAGTTGATATGTGTGACAAGAATTTGGAATTCCTTAGGAATGAATTGAAAATATATGGCCTACTCTCTTAAATTACCGACATAGTTATTTATAAAATTACTTATTATTATAGATTAGGATGTGAAATGCAAATGATTAATATACTGTTAAGTGGCTGTAATGGACATATGGGTCAGGTAATTACACGGCTTTCCGAAGATTTCAGCGGGTTAAAGATTGCTGCTGGGTCTGATATAAATGATACACTTAAAAACCCCTACCCTGTTTTTACTTCATTAAATGATTGTGATGCGAAGGTTGATGTTATTATTGATTTTTCAAATCCAAAGGCATTCAATGGATTAGTAGAATATGCACAAGAAAAACGTATTCCGATTGTTATGTGTACAACAGGGCTTTCTGCTGAACAAATAAGTATGCTTAAAAATGATGTATCAAAGAGAATTCCTGTATTTTTCTCCGCAAATATGTCCATCGGTGTAAATTTACTTATTGATTTAGTTAAAAAGGCTGCAAAGATTCTTGAGGGACAATTTGATATTGAAATAGTTGAAAAACATCACAATCAAAAGATTGATGCTCCAAGCGGCACTGCTCTTGCAATTGCCGACGCTATCAATGACACTCTTGATGAGAAATGTGAGTATACCTATGATAGACACTCCAAAAGGAAAAAGCGCGGCAAGCAGGAAATTGGAATACATGCTGTTCGCGGCGGTACAATTGTAGGCGATCACTCTGTTATTTTCGCTGGTAAAGATGAAATTATTGAAATAAACCACACTGCAACTTCAAAAGAAATTTTTGCTGTAGGCGCATTGAAAGCATCACTGTTTCTTGCCAAAAAGAAACCAGGTCTATATTCAATGGATGAGCTTATTGCAGAAAGTAATTAGATCTGAGATTTTAAGTCCATAAAAGCTGCGTTTAGTCTGCGAGTTTAAAAATATAAATATTATTTTTTAGCAGACCAAATTTAGTCAGCTTTTATGGCATAAAACTAGCTTCGTCAACTTTGTAACTGCTCAATTTAATAAACATTAATCTATTACTATGCAGCTTATGGCTAAGTCCCTCTCGGATAATTATTTCTGGTACTGTTGAAAGCATTTCTTAAATACATATATAGAAGACTTAGAAAAATTCCAGTACATTATAACTTGCTAAACAGTATTTAGCAAAAGCATCTATTCATTTAAGCAAAACTCTAAAAAAGAACCCTGTTTATCTAAATACAATCAATTAAATATGAGGAGGAATTTCTTATGGCGAATAATCCTATTACAAGTATTAGCACAATATACAATGTAGCACTCGTTACTGTAGACAATCTTCCAAACAATATGACCATCATCTCTAATGTTTTTCGTAAAATTGCAGATGAAAAAATCAATATTGACATGATTAGTCAGGCTGCCCCCTATAAAGGAAAAATCAATATATCTTTTTCTCTTCCAGTTGAGGATATTACCAAAGTAATAAGCTCTTTGAACTCCTTCAAAAAAGAAATTCCAAATCTAAGAATTGAAATTGATTCAGATAACACAAAGATAACCGTATATGGCGAAGCCATGAAAAACATTCCTGGAGTGGCTGCACAGCTATTTACTCTGTTGGCAGTAAATGAGATTGAGGTTAAGCTGATCTGCACCTCTGAGGTTGAAATATCCTATCTAATTTACGAGAAAGATATTGACAAAGCAATTTCTGCAATAAAAAATGAATTTAAGCTATAATACTAAAATGCTTATATTCAGCAAGCTTTTTGACTAATTAATTAATGCAATTTTTCTAAATCCAACTTAACAGTGATAATGTTGAACATCACAATTTAAGCTGAGCAAGTTGAATTTATTTACTCAAACTTCATAAATATTAAGTCTGTTGGTGTCTAGACTTATCGATGGTTTGTTTCAAACTTTCCATTGATAAGTCTTTCACACCTACAATTTATAAATGCAATACTTACTTTTTATAACACTACCGACATTTGTTTTGAAATCTGTACTTTATCTTGAGCTTCCATACTAAGTTAGCAGTCTGATAAATTTTTAATCAAGATAATTCAGCTTTATTCTTCATCATCTTCTAAAACTGGCTTATAATAGCTTTCACCAGTCCTACTATCATTAAATAAACTATCTTCGTCAACTTTATCCTTCTCGTTAGGGATGGCAACATACTTCTTAATTAGTGGATCAACATAGAAGTTATTCATCAAACCTACAAAAGCAGGTAATAACAGTACATAAATGACAATTCCAAGAACAGGAATATAGAACGCTAAAAACGCAATAAATAAATTAAGAATAATCATTAAAAGGTTTGGAACAAACTTCATAATGCTGAATATTAATGCATTCTTATAAATATTCTTAACGCTTAAATTTACAGTAACAAGCATTGGATACATATATAAATGCATCATGAAGAAAATCACTACTGATATAAGCATAAATGTCGCACCAAATATAGGCAATATACCACTCATACTGGAATATACATTAATGGCAATACTAAATAATATCATAGCAAAAATATCTATAATTGTAATTATCATTCCTTGCTTAAAGTTCTTCAAAAAGTTTTCTTTAAAATCTCCCCATATAAAGGAGTGCTCTTCTCGCGAATAATTTCTCAATATATAGGTAAAACCGGCTTGTACAGGCCCTATAGTAACTACAGGAATCAGGGTAATAATAGAGGCAAAAAACACTCTAATAACTAAATCTCCCATGCCACCATCAAGCCTTATCCTTTGAAAAAGTACTGATGATATATAATTTGCTACCACCAATGCAAGAATATTGAACAACACAAACATCAAATTAACCTTAATCAAATTCCAGAATTTCCTCTTTACAACTTCAAAGAACACAAAAAACCTTGGCTTTTGAGGTGCATCTTTGTCAACTCCTGGACCTGGCTTGTTATAATTAATACTCAGTAACCCCACACTCAACTCTCCTTTTTTTGTTGTCATTAGTATATTGTATCAATCCTGTCCTAAGACTACAATATATATTTTTAAAGAATTTGATGATATTTACTAAGTCAATTACTATCTACTGAATATCCGATGATATCGGACGATAGTTTGTGTTTGAGGTTAAATCCTCCTAAAGTACAAACCCTAAAACCCAAACCGTTGAAACCTTCAAATAAATGTTTGAAAGCACATGTTCGCATGGAAGTCGAAGGTTTCAACCGTAATTGACTTTATAATAGATAATTATATTATAATGCTTTTTTAACTCTTATTTGTTAACTTTGTATTAAATTATTCTAACTTTTACAGTCTGCTTTTCGCAACAGGGCTCTGTTAGATTTATGCTAAGAAAGTTATTATTATTTTGTTTATTCTAATTTGATATATTTTTTTCGGTTTTTTTAATTTTATTATTGACAATATAGAGTGAATGCGAGTATAATCATACTTGCTGATGGCGAACACATCAGTTACATGACAGATGCGGTCGTGGCGGAACTGGCAGACGCGTACGTTTGAGGGGCGTATGGGAGACCGTGTGGGTTCAAGTCCCACCGTCCGCACCACAATTTGTCCGAAAACTCGCTATTTTAGCGAGTTTTTTGGCGTTCTCAGATTCTTTTTATACTTTTTACTATTTTTAAGGAAAATTAAATAGCAACAAGGAATGATTTTAAATATCTAATAA
>JAEZIB010000139.1 GCA_023416275.1 Bacillota bacterium
GTTTTTAGTTTATCAAAAGCAGGGCGAAAAGAGAACGGACTTTTTTAATGCTTTAGTCAGCGGTAAAATGTCTCTCCCACAAATTATTGAACAGGAAAAGGAACTTGGAATTGATATGGTAGCAAGAATTTTTTGCGTAATGCTATTTCAATTTAAAGGCCAAGAGGATATGTACGAGTATTCAAATGATATAGTACAATGTGAAACAAGGATGACTCAGGTTTTAAGTAAATATTCTGACATCAAAGTATTTGAGCGTGGTATGGATGGATGGGCTTTTATACTTATGGGAGAAAATGAACAACAGATTAATGAATTAACCCAAGAACTTTGTAATTTATTAATTGGTATCTGTGAGAGCAAGACGCATTTTTTTGGAGGAATCGGCAGGGTTGTTCACCGTATCCGTGACTTGCAACAGTCCTATCTAGATGCTAATAGTGCTTTTTCCCTTCGTTATTTTGAGCACAGGGATCAATTTTTGTCTTATAATGATGTTCGAAATATTAAGTCTCAAATAGGAAACAGGATTAATGTCAGTGAGTTGAATCTTGAGAAGCTTGACAGAAATTTATTGGAAGAATTTTTAAAGAGGGGTACAATAAATGATGTTGATGAGTTTGTAGACAGCTATTTTGACGGATTTGGATCTAATGCCATGAAATCAACTATCTTCCGGCATTATATTATAATGGATGGATATTCTGCCATCATTAAATTCCTCAAGACTTTGAAGTACCCAAAGGAAAAGATAGATAACAGTCTTAAGGGTATGAATAATATCATTGATCATCTCTCCAGCTTTGAGGACTGCTGTAAATTTTATAAATCAATACTTAAAGAAGCAATTGATCTTCGCAATAAAAACAGTCAGAAAAGATATGCCGGACTTATTGAACATGCGAAGGAATATATGCATCTTAAATTCTCTATGAGTGACCTTACACTAGATCAAGTTGCATCTACAGTTAATCTAAGTCCCAATTACTTTAGTACCCTTTTTAATCAAGAAACTGGTATGACCTTTATCGAATATCTAACAGACATCCGAATGGAAAAAGCTAAAGATTATTTAAGATGTTCGAGTAAAAAAATAAGTGAAATTGGATTTTTAGTAGGATATCTGGATTCCCATTATTTCAGTTACATATTTAAAAAGACACAGAATTGTACACCATCGGAATACAGACTACAAGGTAAAGGTGAAGAATGATAAACTATTATGATAGAAAACAAATCAAATATCCCTTACGGCTGAAGCTTTTCATGGTAGCAGTTGTGATTATTATACCCATGATTATTCTCTCAGTTTACCAGATTACTGCTCTGCACAACTATAGTACTGCGTACGACACTATTGTCCGAAGGATTACTTCAGCTAATAATTATAATCTTAATTTTAAAGAAGAAATGGACGAAAGTATGTATAAGATTGTTGTAGAATCAGAAACATTCGAATCCATTGAAATAAATAGTGATTTAAAGAATCCCTACAAGCTGATTGAAGAAGCAAGAAAGAATTTTACTAATCTGAAGTCAATAACCTCAAGCAGAGAAAGTCTTGATTGGATTAAGCGTATTCTACTTAACCTTGATACCCTTAAGGATAGGATTAATGAAATACGTGATAATTTGAATCAAACAGGACACTATGAAGAAAATATTAAAATGCTGGAATCTGATATCTATATTCTTACAGATATGTTTCAAGAAGAAATTCAGTATTACCTTTATTATGAAACCCGTAACTTTGAAGATATAAGACAGAGCCTTAATGAGCAAGTAACCAATGCAATTGTGATGATGATTGTGGCATTATCCTTTATATTTATAGCCTCTATTTTAGTTAATATTCTTGTGACAGAAAGCATTACCAAACCAATCCGTACGTTGTGTGAGAAGACTGCTATGGTTGCAAGGGGAGACTTTACAACGAGAACCACCTGCGAGAATCATGATGAATTGTCAATATTATCTGACAGCTTTAACGACATGGCTTCCAAGCTAGAGCAGCAGGTTAAAAGCATCAAGCTGGAACAGGAAAATTTAAGGCATATGGAATCAAAGCTTCTACAAACTCAGATTAGTCCACATTTTTTGTATAATACATTAGACACAATTATATGGCTGATTGAAGGAGATAAAAATAAAGAAGCAATTGATATGGTAGTATCTCTTTCTGAATTTTTCAGAATTGTTGTTAGTAAGGGTAAAGATTTTATTACCATTCGTGAAGAGGAAACACATATTAAAAGTTATTTGCAGATACAACAGTCTCGATATAAAGATATTCTGGATTATGAGATTAATATTCCTGAAGAATTGTATGGATATCAAATTTTGAAACTGACTATGCAGCCAATCATTGAAAATTCTTTATACCATGGTATTAAAATGTTAAGAGCGAGAGGCAAAATAACGATAACAGGTGAAATAATAGACGAGATGGTTTTCTTCCATGTGATTGATAATGGGATTGGAATGGATGAGCAGGAGTTAACGGCTTTAAGAAAAGAAATTGAAATGCCAGGTAGCAAGCAAAGCTCAGGTTTTGGACTTGCAAATGTTAATAAACGAATTAAATTAAACTATGGTAATATGTATGGGCTGGATATACAAAGTATAAAAGGAAAAGGTACGGATATTACAATTAAAATTCCTGCAAGACTGGTAGAGACTGAACGAATTGAGGTAGTTTATGAGTAAAAATATTAAAATTATATTATGGATTTTTTTTATTGGTTTGATAACCTTTGCCAGTTGTAGTCTTAGGCCATTAAAAAATCCCCAAAGTAATGAAACTGTTAAAACAGAGCATATGGATTCTGACCTTACTATTGTCGGCTTTTCCCAGCTTGGTTCTGAATCAGACTGGCGCACAGCGAATACCAAATCTATTCAAAACGCGCTTACAAAGAAGAATGGATTTTCTTTAATTTTTTCAAATGGAAGGCAGAGTCAAGAAAATCAGATAAAGGCTATAAGGAGTTTTATTTTTCAAGAAGTGGATTATATTGTTATTGCGCCGGTAACAGAAACGGGATGGGATACAGTACTGGAAGAAGCAAAACAAGCAGGTATTCCAGTTATAATAGTAGACCGTATGATTAAAACAAAAGATGAAAGTCTTTATGTGGCGTACGTAGGCACTGATAAGTATGCTGAAGGTAGAAGAGCAGGACAGTGGCTGGAACAACATCTAAAAGAAATAAACAAGGCTACTATAAATATGGTTGTTTTGGAGGGCACCCCAAATTCAACTGCTCAAATCGGACGTTCTAAGGGCTTTGAAGATATAGCAAAAAATCATAATAATTGGAATATCCTTGCACATGAAAATGGTGATTTTACTAAAGCAAAGGGTAAGGAAGTAATGGAGAAATTTTTACAGAAATATGATGATATTGATGTATTAGTTTCACAAAATGATGATATGACATTTGGTGCAATAGAAGCAATACGTGAAATGGGAATAACCTGTGGCGTAAATGGAGATATAACCATCATTTCATTTGATGCTGTTTCAGAAGCTTTTGACAAGATGGAGGAAGGTTTAATTAATGTTGATATTGAATGTAACCCATTGCAAGGTCCAATGATAGCTCAGATAATCGGACGCTTGGAAAGGGGCGAAAAAGTTGAAAAGGTATCATATGTGGCTGGAAATGTATTTGAAGCCCAAAATGCAGAAAAAGAACGTATTGGACGGAGTTATTAAATATTCTTACATTCTTATCTTACATAGAATACAAATATTTAGTAAAATTATAGTGTATTAAATTAACATATCCCACAACGTAAAAATTTATACAAAATTCATAGAAATCTTAACCAAATAATTACGGAAAAATAAGCACAGTAAAAATAACTACAAAGACTGGGACTTTTTCCGTATTTTTATGCGTACAAGTTTCATATACTTGTACATGTAAAAAGAAAACTCAAAATTTGAGTTAATAATGATTGGAGGAATTTCCATGAAGAAACTATTATCTTTAGTTCTGGCATTATCTATCGTATTTACGATTGCAGCATGCGGCAGTAAACCTGCTGGCGGTGGTGACAGTAAATCAGGTGACAAAGTTACTGTAGGTGTTGTTCAGACAAACGCCAACGAATCAGACTGGCGTACAGCTAACACAAAATCATTTAATGAGGCATTTGAAGCAGCAGGTTTTGAGATAAAGATGGTTTTCGGTGAAGGTGACCATGCAAAACAGATCTCTCAGGCACAGCAGCTCATTCAGGAAGAGGTTGACTATCTTGTAGTTTTAGGACTTCAGTCAGCTGGTTGGGAAGATGTAGCTAAATCTGCTAAAGAAGCTGGAATACCATTTATTATGGCTGACCGTAAGCTTGATCTTGCAGAAGATCTTTACACTGCAATGGTTTGTTCTGATTTCGAAGCAGAAGGTAATAAGGCTGTTGATTGGCTAAAGAAACAAGCTCTAAAAGATTACCAGATTGTAGTTCTTGGTGGTGACACAGGATCTTCCGCTCAATTAGGTCGCTCTAAAGCTATTGAAGATGGCGCAAAAGCCAATGGCTGGAAAATTGTATTCAACCAAAATATGAAAGGTTGGGACGAAACTCTTGCAAAGCAGGCTGTTGCTGATTTAATTGCATCTGGAACAAAATTTAATGTAGTTTATGCTGAGAATGACAACATGGCTCGTGGTGCTTGCGATGCAATGGATGCTGCTGGTATTACATATGGTAAGGATGGCGATGTAAAGGTTATCGCTTTTGATGCAAACAAATGGGCACTTGAAAAAGTACTTGCTGGCAAATTTAACCTTGATGTAGAGTGTAATCCACTTCATGGTCCACGTATTGTAGAGCTTATCAATAAGCTTGAGTCTGGTGAGACTGTTGAAAAGAACGCTTATGTTTCAGAAGAAATGTTTGACTGTGATACCATCACTAAAGACATAGTTGATAAACGTAGTTATTAATTATAAATTTAATTTTTGTTGATAATCCTAGTGATTTTTAACAAGTTAACAATGTAAGCTAGATTGAAATGCGCGGCACCAAGTATATGGATATTATTTTCAGTGCTTGGACCGTGCATTTCTCAAATAACAAGAATTGACAGGATAATATCCAATATCGTGTCTGAACGGAGGTTTGAGTATTATTACTATGCAGAACACCGTACTTACAATGCAAAATATATATAAGAGCTTTCCCGGTGTACGAGCCTTGCAGAATGTAAATTTCACTTTGTGTGAAGGAGAAATCCATGCTCTTATGGGTGAAAATGGTGCTGGTAAGTCCACTCTAATAAAGGTTTTGACGGGAGTTTACACTAAGGATGCTGGAGAAGTCCATATTAAAGGTGTCAATAAACCAGTTAACATCAAATCTCCTCAGGAAGCACAAAAGCTTGGTATAAGCACTGTATATCAAGAAATTACATTGTGTCCAAATTTAACAGTTGCCGAAAATTTATTTATTGGAAGAACTAATGAGCTGCTACTTAATTGGAAGCAGATAAACAATAAGGCAGAAAATATACTAAACAGTCTTGAGATACCCGCAAAACCAACTCAGCAATTGTCCAATTGCTCTATTGCTGTTCAGCAAATGGTAGCCATTGCACGTGCCGTTGATATGGACTGCAAGGTACTGATACTTGACGAGCCTACCTCCTCACTGGATGAACAGGAAGTTGCCAAGTTGTTCACACTGATGCGTGAACTCAAGAGCAGAGGTGTAGGCATAATATTTGTGACCCATTTTCTTGATCAAGTGTATGCGTTATGCGATAAAATTACAGTTTTGCGAAATGGCGAGTTGGTTGGAGAATATAAAATTAAGGACTTACCTAGGGTAGAGCTTGTAGCCAAAATGATGGGTAAGGAACTTGGTGATTTGGCTGATATACATAACAATGCGAAATCCAGTGCTGTTGCCACTAAAGAAGCTATAATAGAAACTGAAGAACTTTCAAGTACTTCTGGAATTAAGCCGTTTAATTTTATTGCATGCAAGGGCGAAGTAACGGGATTTGCTGGATTACTAGGCTCTGGCCGTAGTGAGTGTGTACGTGCAATCTTTGGCGCCGACAAAGTAACAAAGGGTAAGCTCCGAATCAAAGGCGAGAATGTTAACATTACATCGCCACTAAAAGCCATAAAGAACGGAATAGGATATCTTTCAGAGGATCGTAAGAGAGATGGAATTATTGGTGATTTATCCGTTCGCGATAATATCATACTTGCTCTTCAGGTTATGAGAGGCTTCTTCAGGCCATTTACTAAAGCTCAGGCACAGGCATTTGCAGATGAGTATATAAGTCTCCTCGGCATAAAAACTGCTTCAGCAGATACTCCTATCAATTCGTTGTCTGGGGGAAATCAGCAAAAGGTAATTCTTGCCCGTTGGCTTCTTACCCATCCCGATTATCTTATACTTGATGAGCCAACACGTGGAATTGATATCGGAACTAAGGTAGAAATTCAAAAGCTAGTATTAAAGCTTGCTTCTGAGGGTATGAGCATCACATTTATTTCTTCAGAGATTGAGGAAATGCTGCGTACCTGTTCTAGACTGATTGTTATGCGTGACTTGTATGTAGTAGGAGAATTAAAGGGAGAAGATATGACACAGGATAAAATAATGTATACCATAGCGGGAGGAGTAAGCCAAAATGAACAAAATCAGTACCGAACTTGATACCGACCGTTCAACATCTGTTCTTAAAACATTAATCAAGCACAGATTGTTTATTCCCATTGCGTTTCTTGCATTTCTTTTGTTAATTAATATATTTATCAATCCGGGCTTCCTGAAAATCAGCTTGGGTAGTGACAGTACTGGAAATCCTGTTTTAATCGGGAACTTGATTAATATACTGAATAATTCGACTGAGCTTGTTATTCTTTCTTTAGGAATGACACTAGTTACAGCCTCCTCTAGAGGTCAGGACATCAGCGTAGGTGCTACAATCGCGATAGTCGGAGGAGTGATTATGCGAGTCCTATGCGGAAACGAAACACAACCAACAGAATTACAAGCACCTATAATAGTTGCACTTTTACTTGGATGTTTAGCTGGTATGGCTTGTGGGGCCTTTAACGGTATTCTTGTTTCAAAATTTAAAATACAACCTATGGTAGCAACACTCATCCTCTTTACAGCCGGACGTTCTATAGGCTCTATGGCAATGGGAGGACTTAAGCCGAAAGCTGCTGCATCCTTTGGATATTATGGCAATTTTATTCCAGGAATACCAATACCTACACCAATACTCGTTACGGTTGTAGTTGTTGCGATAACTTTTCTTATGTTGAAAAAAACCAACCTTGGTCTGTACACGCAGGCTGTGGGTATCAATGATAAATCCTCGAGACTTAACGGTCTCAACCCAGCTATGATTAAGTTTTTGACATTTGTTATTTTGGGTCTTTGTGTGGGAATCGCTGGTTTCATTCAGTCAAGCAGGGTACAAACTGTAAATCCTTACACAATAGTACCTAGTATTGAAATGGATGTTATTTTGGCAGTTGCCCTTGGTGGCAATTCACTGGGTGGCGGCAAATTCAACATGACAGGTTCAATTATTGGAGCATATACTATTCAGACCCTTACTTCTATGTTAACCACACTTAATGTAAACACAAATGCTGTCCCAGTCTTTAAGGCCGTGATAATTATTATACTTGTTGCCATTCAAACACCAGTTATTAAAAGTTTTTTTGACAAAAGAGTTAGATTATCCAGATTGACTGATAGCAATGTAAAGGAGAGTGGCTAGTATGTTATTCTTGAATAAAACTCAAGAAACCGACAATATAACAGTTATTCAGAAGAAGCTTAGTCGTAAAGAATCTTTGACTGATACAGCTTTCTTACTGACAATTACTATTTCGCTGTTTATTGCAATTTATGTACTCTCCATTGCCTTTCTTGGAGATAAAGGTTTCAACAAGGTTCAGATGTTCTTTAACCTTTTTAATGAAAATGCAGCCCTTATAGTAATTGCTTGTGGGCTTTCAGTTGTTATGATAACAGGCAGTATTGATATTTCTGTAGGAGGTTCCACGGCACTTATTTGCACAGCTTGTATAGTTTGCCTTAATAACTATGGCTTTAACTTCTATACATCACTAATCTTGGCCTTGGCGATAGGTCTTATTTTCGGTGCAGTTCAAGGGTTCCTTATTGCGTATCTTGATATGCAGCCCTTTATTGTTACGCTGGCAGGAATGTTCTTAGGCAGAGGCTTAGTCGCACTAATAGAAGTCAATCAGATACAAGTTAAAAATGCTGATTTTGAGAAGTTATCAGGTGCAAGAATACAGATTCCTTTTATAGGCGATTACAATAGAAAAGGTGACTTTATTCAATCAAAATTGGAATATGGAGTTATCATAGCCCTTATTATAGTCTGTATGATGTACTGGCTCCTCAAAAAGACAAAACTTGGGCGCAGCTTTTATGCTGTAGGTGGAAATCCACAAAGCGCCCTGATGCTTGGTATAAATGTCAAGAGAACTAGGTTTAATGCACATTTGCTTTGTGGCTTGCTTGCAGGTATAGGCGGCTTCTTATACCTTTTCCATACACGATCAGGCTCAGTTCAGCAGGCAACCGGCCTTGAAATGGACGCTATTGCTGCTTCTATTATTGGTGGAACACTGCTTACCGGCGGTGTGGGTAATATCTTCGGTACTTTATTCGGTGTATTAACAAGCGGAATTGTATTACTGGTCGTTACCGCAATAGGCAGCCAGGATCCATGGTGGCCGCAAATTACACGTGCGGCGATGCTCTGCTTCTTTATTGTTTTACAGAGTGTAATTTGCTCAAGGAAGAAGAAACAAGACTAAAAAATAGTGCTTAACAACAGGGTGTTGCAGGTATTTCTGCACACCCACCCTAAATTTGATTATTGGAATCCCCTTTTCAATAAAGGAATATAGGAATTTATTTGTCCGGTATTTTATGGTGCACACATTCACCTATGATATCAACTGTTTAAAACAAATAAATTCCTATATTCCGAAAAATTATTTGCTCGTGTAAGCTGTTTCTTTTCTAGAAATGCTTGCTTTTTTATAAAAAATGTATTATTATATTATTTGCGTCGTAACAATTACGATGTGTTATATGCGCCCGTAGCTCAATTGGATAGAGCGTCTGGCTACGGACCAGAAGGTTGTGGATTCGATCTCTGCCGGGCGCGCCAAACAAAACCGCTAATCATCAAGGTTAGCGGTTTTGTTATATTCTGACATTGGTTATTATATCAGCTAATATACTTCTATAGATATGAAAGCTTAATCATAGAATACGAACTCTACTTAACTACTCCTCTCATTTATCTAAAAGGATTTATGAAATATGCCATTCAATTTATGGATTTTTATAATAAATATAGTATTTATTAAATTACCAATTATTTCGATAGTCTGAATGTGCATCTCTTGAGCTTGATAACTAAAAAATCATATAATTACAAATTGTGAATATGAAAAAAGGAGCTAAGTTTATGGGGTATATTTTTATCATATGATTTAAAATCCAATACGGCATTATTAGTCATTTATTATACATAAAACTTCTACTTATATCCAATTACAAAACCAAATAAATACGTATCTATCTGGTAAAGTTCTGAAAATTATAAACGGTGATATACTACTTATACTCTCTAATTTTTCCATTATTTTAATAAAAATAGAGGATAATTGTATTTTATAGAGAATAATGTATCTATGATAATAGTAAAAAGAAAACAATGAGAAAAGTCAATATTAACTTTCCACTTAACAAAAGGATGTGTACATATGGCAAATGAGAAATGTATCAGAGATCCAATTCATAATTACATATACTTAACAGATGTTGAATTTAAACTTATTAAACATCCTTTATTTCAGAGATTAAGATTTATAACTCAAAACGGGGCAGCATATTATACATATCCATCAAATAGAAACTGTCGTTTTTTGCATTCTCTTGGATGCATGAAATTAGGTGGGGATATTTTCTTAAATTCTACAGAGAATTTATTTGATATGGATGTAAAGGAATACTTGAAGCAAGCTTATAAAATGCTAGAGAATATAGCAAACAATAATTTGACAACCCCAATATGTAACATTACTAAAGAATTTATTTTAACAAAAGACAAAACATTTAATAAATATGGGTTATCTTTGTGGGTAAATGAATCATCTATACAGAATGAAATGAAAAATGAAGTATTTCAAATGCAATTCGCACGAGCAGTTTTGTTTCAAAGTGTAAGGCTTGCATGTATACTCCACGACATAGGCCATTTTCCATTTAGCCATGCTGTGGAAAGAGCCTTTAGTCAATATTTAGATTATCTTAACCCAAAAGAAAAGGAATTAAATGATATATACATAAAGTACAATTCGAAAGTTGAGTATGTTGAAAAGCAAATCCATGAAAGAATTGGATTAGGAATATTGCAAGAAATTATTCCATCAAGTGAGAAAGATTTTCATAAGCTATGCAGGCATTTAGCGAGAATAATTCTTATTGGATCGCATTCAAAATATAATAATATAGTGCATCCTTTATATACTATTATATCAAGTGAGTTGGATTCTGATAGACTTGACTATTCATTGAGAGATCCACGTTCGTCTGGTCTTGAACTAGGGGCATTTGATATTGAGAGACTATTAAGCAACTTTACAATATTAAAAGAAGGTGAGAAATTTGAAATATTACCAAAAGCAAATGCTCTTTCTTCTATCGAAAGTTTCTATCATCAGCGTTTCCTTACATATAAGTATTTAATATATCATCACAGTAAAGCACGTATGGACGAAATTGTAAAAGAAATTACTGTTTTATTAGTCGAAATTTATAATAGCGGAGATATAAGTTACGGTTCAATTAAAAAGGTATTAAAAGATTATAATTTTAGCTTCCTTTGGGAAAAATGTGATGTAGGAGAGTACTATTATTGTAATGAAAATTGGTACTTTACTATTCTACAGGGAATATATATAATTATACAAAGTATTAATAAACTCGATGATAAAACAACAAAACTTAAGGTTTTAATTGAGACTTTTATTTTCAGAAAAACTGAAAACATATACTCTTTCTTTAAAAGATATGATACATATTTTAACTTTATGGAAAGAATGTATGTAAAGATAAATCAATTGAAGAATATAGAATTTAATGATTTTGAAAAGAAAATGAGAGGCGTTATTAGTGATTCAATTAATAATAATGCTTTGAAAGATTTAAATAATGAATTTTATAAACAGAATAAAGTTATTTGTTTGATTACTAAAACTGATCCGAAAGTAATAAAGTTTTTAAAAAACCAAAAACAACCGCCTACATCAGAGTTGAATGTTGTTCAACAAGAAAAATCTGGTGAAAAGAAAAAAGTTCCGATAACTGTATTTTCACCTTACTTACAAAGTATGGGCTATGCATCAGAAAAGGAGCAATTCTTTAATGTATTTATTATTAAAGAGGACATTAAAGCCGATATAGAAAAAGGATTGTTAGAAGAGATTAAGGAAGAATTTATAAACTTTTTCGTTTTAAAATATAAGGAGGTTTTATAATATGTGTGTAACAATGCTAGAAGAAAAAACTTGCGGTGTGTTTGATATTATTGATTCATCAAATGGGATAACAATTGAGGAATTGATTGATAATTTAAACAGTAAATATTCTCGTACTTTTTTCTTTAATGCTCATGTGAGTCTTGATGACTTAATCGAGACAAATGTTCTTATTGGAAGGTTAAAGATTGATAATGACTGCATTTTTATAACTGAAAGAGGAAAGCAGTATTTAAGTGCACTTAAGTAATAATAATTATCTAATAGAAATGCTGAAAGGGGCTCTATATTTAATATTAGGCCCTTTTATCATGTTCAACTAACTGTTTTGTACCAAATATTTGGATAATGTTGTTTGTATTTTTATGCTAATTATAGGCTTATATTTATAAATAAAAATATTGTATAGCATTTTTGCCAGTATTTTTATATCTATATTTCAAAATTTACAATTAAGTCTCTATCAATTTCATAAATTCGTATATTAATTATTAAACACACTCTTCCCTTCAAGTATTTTTGTAATATTTTACAATTAAATTTATCAAATATATTTGCTATACAGAAGCATAAAAGCTCTGCTTTCTAGCTAGAATCATAATTGTGCACTATTAGACTAATATATTTCTGATGAAAAATAATAATAAATTTTGGCTATACATATAACATATAAAAAAATATATCATTGAGTTATTCGATTTATTATTGTATAATACGATATTATGTTTGTTTATTCGACATTTGACAACATTACTCTCTTTTAAGTGATGATGCTTTAATATAAATCAATTACTATCAGCAACCGCTGATAATATTGGTTTGCAGCTTAAAATTTCTGAGAAGCCATAAAGGCAATTTCAAACCCTACTCTACAAAGACAAGCTTTAAAGCTAATTCACCTAAAAGGACGAACTCTTTGAATGTTAATTGATTTAATAAATTTGGGACTAATTATTTCCATGTCAGTCATATTGTTTTTTGCGTGTTATTTGTACAAAATAACAATGTTTAATTTGTGCTCTTTTTGCTTTGTAAACTTAATTTGTAATTAAAGTCCATCTACAGCTTAAGTACTCAAAAATGGCAAATTAACTTTGTACTTACATGGTATCCTTTAAGCATTTTGAGCTTTTACCCATAAGCTATTTTAACTCCAGTGTTTGCTAAATTTATATAGCAAATTAGATAACAAGACAAATATATATTTTTACAATGACCTTTAAGTTTTAAAAATATATGTAATGCTATTAAGAAGCAAATTTAACATTTATATATAAAATATTTTAGACCGTGTCAAGACATGGTTAGGAGGTTTAAATAAATGAAAAGATATATTATAAAACGGTTACTTACATCAATGTTAACACTATGGATTATGTTTACACTTACTTTCTTCCTTATGCACTTTATACCTGGTAGTCCCTTCATTGGTGATAAAAAGATGACACCTGAAATTCTTGCTAATTTAGAAGCAAAACATGGGTTGGATAAACCTCTTGTTGTTCAATACGGTATATATCTAAAAAATGCATTGCTTGGAGATTTAGGACAATCTATAACACTTGTGGGTCAAGATGTTAATACTATTATTGCTCGAAAGTTTCCATACTCAGTTAGGTTAGGACTTTTTTCAGGTGTAATAGCAATAGTAATGGGCACTTTTTTAGGAGTTATGAGTGCTCTTAAGAAAAATACTAGCTTGGATAGGCTAATTATGCTTGTTGTAACAATAGGTATTGCTGTTCCTAGCTTTGTTGTAGCCACAGTAGGTATGATAATATTTGGTGTTCAACTAAAATGGCTGCCAACCATTAGTTATTTGGATTCATTCACAAGCTATATTCTTCCGGGCTTTGCTCTCTCCTTCTTTCCACTAAGTTATATAACAAGGATAATGCGTTCATCTATGCTTGATGTTATAAATCAAGATTATATCAGAACGGCTAGAGCAAAAGGTCTATCAGAAAGAATTGTAATTTTTAAACATGGTCTGAGAAATGGAATCCTCCCGGTCGTAACCTATGTAGGACCGATGTTAGCTGGTATTTTGACTGGCTCTTTCGTTATCGAGTCTGTTTTCTCAATTCCAGGCTTAGGAAGCTCATTTGTTACTAGTATTACAGCCAGAGATTACCCAACAGTAATGGGCGTAACTATATTTTTTGGTGCATTCTTAATTCTGATGAATTTCATAGTAGATATACTTTATAGATTTGTTGATCCAAGAATCAAAATAATTAATTAAGGTGGGTGAAAAAAAATGGTAGATACAAACACTTCTAATGCTATAGAAAAAGAGTTATTTTTTCCTGCCACAGATGAGGAAAAAGCTACAATTGAAATAATGCGCCCATCAATTAGTTATTGGAGAGACGCATGGAATAGGTTAAAAGCAAACAAAGTCGCTATGGGCGGACTAGTTGTTATCATATTAATTTTTCTTGCTGCAATCTTAGGCCCAATTCTATCCCCTTATTCATATGACCAAATAAATAAGGGTAGCGAAAATCTAGCACCAAATGCGCAATTTATTTTTGGAACTGATAGCCTAGGAAGAGACTTGTTTACCAGGACAATGATAGGAGCCAGAATTTCCCTCTCTGTTGGTCTTGTAGCTGCAGCTATGATATCTGTTATAGGTATAATTTATGGTGCTGTGTCAGGTTTTTTTGGAGGTTGGGTTGACACTGTTATGATGAGAATTGTAGACGTAATATATTCAATACCAACAATTCTTATTGTTATACTATTGCAAGTAGTATTAAAAGCTCCTATTGAAAAATTTGTTAGTTCCGGCAACGCACCCTCCTTTGTGAGTGGTTTAGGCGTTGGCTTAATTAGTATATTTGTAGTCTTGGCCCTTTTATACTGGGTTGATATGGCTAGAATTGTAAGAGGTCAGGTCTTAACTATTAAAGAGCAAGAATATGTAATGGCAGCAAGAGTTCTAGGAGCTAATAATAAATCTATTATATTTAAGCATCTTATACCTAACTGTATAGGACAAATCATCGTTATTGCCACTCTAAAAATACCAGAGGCTATCTTTGCAGAATCATTTTTAAGCTTTATCGGGCTTGGCGTATCATCCCCGATGGCATCCCTTGGTTCTTTGTCACAGACTGCTCTTAAAGGAATTTATTCATATCCTTATATGCTTATTTTTCCAGCAGTAACAATAAGTTTGATTATTCTGTCCTTTAATCTTTTTGGTGATGGGCTTAGAGATGCTTTAGATCCTCGAATGAAAAAGTAAACTAAAAAATTGTTTTTGCCAGTGGGGCACAATAGTCAGGCTTGAAGAATATTTAGCACTGCAAAGCAAGGGTTCTTCATAGCATTTAACAACTTTTGTGCGCTAAGCGGCGTGGGGTTCGCAGCTCAAATCTATAATTTGTACTAACATTGTACATTTTAGAGCAACAAAAACCACAAGTGGTTTTTGAGAGTGTGGGTGGATGCAAACTGTAAAAAATACAGCGATGCTGAGGTTCTCCACAGAGTATTTCCCCTTAATTTTCTGCCCTAAGCGGGCGTGGGAGGTTTGCATGAATAATAATAACAAATTACTTGAAATAAAAGATTTAAAAGTATCCTTTTTTACGCCTGCCGGTGAGGTAAAAGCTGTTAATGGAATTAGTTACTCACTTGAGCCAGGTAAAGTTCTAGGCATAGTTGGTGAATCCGGTTCTGGAAAAAGTGTGTCCTCATATTCAATTATAGGACTTATAGATAAACCCGGTAAAATAGTAGGAGGAACTATTACCTTTGAAGGTAAGAATATTTCTGCCATGACTAAAGCTGAGAAGCTTAAATTTGCAGGAAATGACGTTGCCATGATATTTCAGGATCCTATGACTAGTTTAAATCCTGTATTTACAATCGGCAATCAGATTGCGGAGTCAATACGTCACAAGTATGGTAATGTTTCAAAAGAAGAAATCAAGAAGCGTTCTATTGAATTACTCTCACTTGTAGGGATTAATGAGCCTGAAAGACGTCTGTCACAATATCCTCATGAATTTTCCGGAGGGATGCGCCAGAGAGCAATGATTGCCATGGCCTTAGCGGGATCACCGAAGGTTTTAATTGCTGATGAGCCTACAACTGCACTTGATGTAACTATACAAGCACAGATACTTGAGCTTCTGAAGGATATACAGAAGAAAACAGGTATGGCAATTGTACTTATTACACATGATTTAGGCATTGTTGCTGATATGGCTGATGATATCATAGTAATGTATGGTGGTAAAATAGTAGAACAAGGCACTGTATATAGCATATTTCACAACCCCCGTCACCCGTACACAAAGGGTTTAATCAGATCCTTGCCAGATTTAAATGCTAAAGGTTCAAAACTTGTGCCTATACCGGGAAATCCAATCGATCTTCTTCATCTACCTAAAGGCTGTTCATTTGCTCCTAGATGTGAAAATTGTTTGAAGGTTTGTATTAACCATATGCCTGCTGATTATAAAGAAGCTGATGGGCACATTACTTCGTGCTGGCTGCTAGATGAAAAAGCAAAAGCTAATGTGGAGGTACAACAAAATGGCTAATAAAAAGATTTTAGTTGAAGTAAACAATTTAAAACAATATTTCAGTATACACAATCATCTAGGAGAAAAGTCTTATGTAAAGGCAGTAGATGATGTGACCTTTAATATCTATAAAGGTGAAACGGTTGGTCTAGTTGGTGAATCAGGTTCTGGGAAAACGACATTGGGTCGTTCAATTCTTAGAATTTATGATCCTACCAGTGGTCAACTTAAATTTGATGGCGCAGATATCACTAAATATAAAGGATCTAGGCTATTACCATACAGAAAGAAAATGCAGTATATCTTTCAGGATCCATATGCATCCTTAGATCCTAGAATGACAGTTTCTGATATTATCGGTGAACCTTTAGATATACACAAACTAGCTAGCTCAAAAAAAGAACGAGCAGATAAAATAAGAGAACTAATGAGTCTTGTTGGTTTAAATACTGAACACGCCTCACGCTATCCCCATGAATTTTCTGGCGGGCAGCGCCAAAGAATCGGTATTGCACGTGCTATTGCAGTAGAACCCGAGTTTATTGTTTGTGATGAACCAGTTTCTGCTTTAGATGTTTCTATCAGAGCCCAGATAATTAACACTCTTGAAGAAATGCAGGATAGATTGAAACTTACCTATTTATTTATTTCACATGACTTAGGTGTAGTTAGGCATACCTGTGACAGAGTAGGCGTAATGTATTTAGGGCATTTAGTTGAGTTAGTTGAGGCTGAAGAACTATATAAGAACCCCCTTCATCCATATACGCAAGCTCTACTCACAGCAATGCCTGAGCCTGACCCAGATTCAGCGAAAAGCCGCAGTAGAATTATACTAAATGGAGAGATACCTTCCCCTGTTAATCCTCCATCAGGATGTACATTTAGGACTAGATGCCCTTATGCAAAAGATATATGCGCCAAGAAAGCACCACAGCTTATCGATTATGGTAATGAACACTTTGTATCCTGCCATTTTACAGGCAAGCTTAAGGAAAACACTAAATAGATAATTTGTTTATATAGTAATTTCCTTTGTTTAACTAGGGCTGCATCAAAAGGTTATGACTGTAATGTTTGAATAATTTTAAAATTATTTTACTCAACTTTCCCAGTTGAATTTATAGGTGTTCAACTTATCAATGGAAAGTTGGGTTAGAAATAATTGCATGAATTAGTTGGTAAATCGATGTTTTTTTGCTGAAAAACCGACACGATGTCGGTTTTAGCACACTATGAACAATGGATGGTGAATGTGTGCGACGGCTAAAAAACTGAGATGAACCATCACTAATTCAAGCAACTATTTCGGCAACAAACCATTGATAAGTTTGAACGCCGATAGATTTTCTGTGTGGGAAAGTTGAGTTATTTTAATAATTCAGCACAATTATTGTAGTCATTCACCTTCTGTGACAGCCTTTCTTAAATTACATAATTACATCACTTGGAATAAAAGTTAATCAGCAGCTTGTTTAAACCCTTAGGTTATATAAGGTTAACATTTTTTTATAGCTTAGCCAGATTAATTAATAGCTCCAATCAAATACCTTAATTTTATTGCTTACGTATATGTTCATTTTCCTTTTATTCCAACTATTCAAAAAAATTTCTAAAGTAATGAGGTCGACATTAGTTTAGTAAAATTATCAAGGTATTAATGCCCTGATTAAATGAAAAAATACAAATAGTTAGAATATTAATTTAAATATACAAAAAAATGCAAGCCACTAATATTGTAAACCAATATTTATAATGTTATTAAAAAAAATAATAGGGAGAGTTAAAAAATGAAAAAAATTATAGCATTAATAGTTTTACTTGCAATTTCCTTAACTATGCTTTCAGGTTGTGGAGGTACAACAACAACTTCTACTTCAAAGGCAATAACAGCATCTATTGGTGCAGAGCCAAAAACTCTAGATCCATCTCTTAATAATTCTCTTGACGGAGGGACATATATTAACTGTGCTTTTGAAGGTCTAACAACCTATGACAAAAACTCAAAGGTTGTAGCGGGTACTGCTGAAAAATGGGAAGTAAACGATGATGGTACAGTTTACACCTTTCATATCCGTAGTGATGCAAAGTGGTCTGACGGTAAGGATTTAACAGCGAAGGACTTTGTCTTCTCATGGCAAAGAACAATCAATCCAAAAACTGCTGCTGACTATGCATATTATTTGTATTTTATTAAAAATGGTGAAGCCATTAATGGTGGTAACGCTGATGTTAGCACTCTAGGCGTAAAGGCTATAGATGATAAAACTCTTGAGGTAACACTTGAGGCTCCATGCCCATTTTTTACTGAAATAGTTGCCTTTCCTACACTTGTTCCTTTAAGAGAGGATATTGTTTCTGCAAACTCCGAAAAATGGTCTCTAGACCCTAAAACCTATATTGGTAACGGTCCCTACGTCCTAAAAAGCTGGGAACATGATTCTAAATTGATATTTGAAAAAAATGATAATTACTGGGGAAAGAATGATATGGTAGCAGAGAAAATTGAATGGTTCTTAATGAATGACCCCAATGCAATGCTTGGTGCATTTAAGAACGGTCAAATTTTACTAACAAATTCTATTCCTACAGAAGAATATGAAGCTGAAAAGGCTGCTGGAAATCTTCAGATTCTTCCTATGCTTGGAACATATTATATTGATTTGGTAAATACTAAAACACCATTTGATAATGCAAAGGTAAGACGGGCTGTATCCCTTGCTATTGATAGAAACTATATCGTTGAAAAGGTTACTAAAGGCGGTCAGCTTCCTGCCTCTGGTTATGTGCCATATGGTATTACAGATGTAAGTCTATCACCGGACTTCCGTACTGTAGGCGGAGAATTCTACTCTGTTAAGCCTGAAGATCTTGAAAAAAATATTGCTGAAGCGAAAGCTCTATTAGCTGAAGGTGGATACCCTGATGGAAAAGGCTTTCCTAAGGTTACATTTGGCGTTAACACAGGCAGCAACCATGAAATTATTGCCGAAGCTATACAGCAAATGCTAAAAACAAATCTCGGAATTGAAGTAGAGATTCAAGCACAGGAATGGAATGTATTCCAGCAATCCAGAAAGGATAGTGTATTTAATATTAACCGTAATGGTTGGATTGGGGACTATATGGATCCTTCAACCTTTTTAGATATGTTCACTACTAATAACGGACAGAATAATTCTAAGTACAGCAATCCTAAGTATGATGCTGCTATAAAAGCTGCAAGAACAGAGACTAATGCAGCTAAGCGTATTCAGTTATTCCATGATGCAGAAAAAATATTAATGGATGATATGGGTATAGTACCTATATACTTCTATACTAATCCGCTAGAAATATCAAAAAATTTACAGGATTATGTTGTAACTCCACTTGGATTCATATACTTACGTTGGGCTTCTTACAAATAAGTATATAGCAGAAGTGACCTCATATTAAACTTGAGGTCACTTCTTTTTAATTAAATGATTTTATAATAAACAGGAAGGAAATTTTTTATTCTTCATCTTGCAGGGCATTATATCCCTCTTCACCAGTACGTACCTTAATTGCATTTTCTACATCATAAACAAATATTTTACCATCGCCTATTTTACCAGTGTACAATACTCGTTTTGCTGTTTCAATTACTGTTGAAACGGGAACTTTACATATAACAATTTCAACTCTTATCTTTGGTAATAGGTTTATTTCCATTTCTACACCACGATAGTATTCTTTGTTTCCCTTCTGCATGCCACACCCCATAACATTTGTGACTGTCATACCTGTTACGCCAATGCTATTCATGGCTTCCTTGAGAGCTTCAAATTTGGATTGTTTAGTAATTATTTCTACTTTTGTTATTTTTACATCAGATGCAATTGCTGTTTCTGGTTTCTTAATTACTGTAGGAATTGCAGTATCAATATCAACTGGAAGCCCTTCACCTTCACTAGAAGTAGTAAGTGTAGGCATAAAATCTGCATATGAGCTAACTAGACCATGCTCTTCAATATCCAGACCTACAATTTCTTCTTCTTTTGAAACACGTAACCCTATAGTTTTATTAATTAATTTGAATATAATTATCATTGTTACAGTAACCCATGCTGCAACTGCAACTACTCCTAACGCTTGAACTCCTAAATAATGAAGTCCCCCACCATAGAACAACCCTCCATCAAGAGCAAATACTCCTACCAACAAGGTTCCTGTGGCTCCACATAAACCATGAACACCTATAGCACCAACAGGGTCGTCTATTTTTAAAACCTTGTCAATGAACTCTATACCAAATACAACCACAAAAGCTGCTATTATACCAATTACTGTTGCTCCAACAGGACTTACAGCGTCACAACCAGCTGTTATTGCAACAAGGCCACCAAGAGCTGCATTTAAAGTCATTGAAACATCAGGTTTTTTGTATCTTATCCATGTAATAATCATGGCAACCGTTGCTGCAGCTGCAGCTGATAAGTTAGTTGTTACGAATATTTTACCTATTAATGTAAGTGTGTCATCTCCAGTTGCTGCTACTGTTGAACCAGGATTAAAACCAAACCAACCAAACCATAGAATAAATACACCTAATGCTCCTAATGTCAAGCTATGTCCCGGAA
>JAEZIB010000128.1 GCA_023416275.1 Bacillota bacterium
TTACCCATTGCAGACATTCCTGCTGCAACACCTATCATATTAGCTTCTTGAACACCTACGTTAACTGTTCTCTCTGGCAATTCGCTACCGAATCTTACTGTGCCAGCTGCTTTCATAAGGTCAGCTTCCACTATAACTACTCTGTTGTCTTTTTTTGCATATTCAATTAATAAGTCAACATAAGTTTCTCTTAACCAACTATCTTCAAGTAACATACTATGCCTCCTCTCCCTTTTCCAATAAATCAACTGCCTTTTTCCATTGTTCTTCAGAAATATTCATATTGTGGGAGGCTAACATGTTCTCACAAAAATATCCGCCTTTACCCTTGATTGTATTTAATATAATCATATGAGGCTTACCTTTTAGCTTCTTAGCATTATCAATAGCAGCTAGTATTTGCTTTATATCATGTCCATCGATTGTTTGTACCTGCCAACCAAAGGCTTCCCATTTTTTATCAAGAGGTTCCAATCCATTTACCTCCTCTATAAAACCGTCAATCTGCATCTTGTTGTAATCGGTAAAGGCAATAAGATTATCAAGTCTTCTGCCACCTGCACACATTGCAGCTTCCCAGATTTGCCCCTCTTGGCTTTCACCATCTCCGATAATTGTGTATATGTTTAAATCACGTTTATCCAGCTTCGCAGCAATAGCCATTCCTGTAGCAGCTGAAAAGCCCTGTCCTAAAGATCCTGTGGACATATCAATTCCATTGGTTAATCTCATATCACAATGGCTTGGCAAATGTGTATTTGGTCTGTTCAAGGTATCTAATTCCTCCAACGGAATAAAGCCCTTGAGTGCTAATGTTGCATATAATGCAGGTCCTCCGTGGCCTTTTGATAAAACAAATCTATCTCTATTTTCCAATTTTGAATTACTAGGGTCCACCTTCATAGAGTCAAAATATAATACTGACAGCACCTCGCAAAGTGATAATGCTCCTCCGATATGTCCGACTCCAAGCTTACCGATTGCCTGAATAGTTAATTTACGTATTTCACAAGCTTTTTCTTCAAGCAGTTTTACCTTATTATTCATCATAACCGCTCCTTTTCTACTGTAATGCTATTTATAAAATTGATTTTAACAATGCATAAACTGTTTCTTCATTCATTACAGCTGGAGTAAGCTGAATAATTGCTGCTCCAAGTCCTACCTCTGTAATATGCTTTAAATCCTCTTCCTTCACGCCTATTTGGCTCAATCTAACAGGCATGTTCATACTTCTCATTAATTCCTCTATACCATTTGCAAATTTATCTATACTTTCAAAACCTAAATAATTAATTAAAGCCTGCATTTTGCTTTCTGCTTGTTGACTGCTTATTTTGATAAATGCAGGTAAAGTAATTGAGCATGCAGTACCATGATTAGCTCCAAATTCTGTAGTTAAAGGAAAGCTAATAGCATGTATTCCTGTTGTTCTTGTCTGACTGAACGCAATTCCGGCAATTAAGCTTGCCTTTATCATTGCTGCTCTGGCTTCAACATTGGAAGGTTCATCATATGCTGTTTTTATATTTTCAAGAATTAATTTGATCGCTCCCATTGCTAGCATATCGCATATAGGTTGAGATGCCTTATTCCAATAGGCTTCTATCGCATGGCAAAACGCATCCATACCCGTTGACGCAGTAATCGGGGCAGGCAATGTATATGTCAGTTCAGCGTCAATTACTGAATAATCTGGCCAGAACTCATTATTAACCATTGGCATTTTGATTCCAGCTTTTTTATTTGTAAATACACCAACATTAGTTACTTCACTTCCAGTTCCTGCTGTAGTAGGAATACATATTAGAGTGGTTTTTCTTTTTGATAATGTTCTAGTGCCGCCGCTGTAATAATCATAAATGCTGCCTTCATTTGTAACCAGGCAAGCAACTATTTTTGAAACATCAAGGGAACTTCCTCCACCTAAACCTATAACACAATCTGCTTTTATATTTCTTGCAACTTCAGCTGCTTTATCAACACTTTCACAGGATGGATTAGGTTCTATGTCGCTAAAATATGCTATGTTTTTTCCAAGCATGCCTTCACCGATTTGGGTTGCTACACCTGACTTGTAAAGAAACGGATCAGATATAATCAATATATTTTTTCCCTCTACATACTTATCCAGCTTTTTCGTTACACCAGCCTCAAAACATACCTTAGTTGGCATATAAAAATCAAATTGATTATCCATTACATATTCCCCTTTCATATGATGAGTTTTGTTGTATTAATTAATAGTTTTAATTCATTAAGTAAAAAATATAGCTTTTTAAGGCATTTTTCGATAAAATTCATCTTTTACACTTTAATTATAGAGCAGATATACTTCGTAGTCAATATATATTTTTAAATGTTTTAATTAATTGACGACATAATATAAAAAGCAATAAGAATCAGTTATCCTACCCAATCCTGTTTATGATATTAACTTTTAAAGTTCATCAAAAACAGCTGAATAAAGCATTAGAGCCTTGAATTCATATTTTTAATTTATATTTATTTGATAAATCCAAGCACCTATATATTAAATCAGAAGTATAGTATAATGCGACTAAATTTTAAAAGCTTTAATTTATATACTCAATTTTTAACTGTGAGAGGCTGGGTTAGAAATAATTGCATGAATTTGTTGGTAAAAAGACTTGTTGAATAAATACAATATTTGAAATTATTTTTTTCTGTGTATGATTAACACAACCCAGTTTTTTACAATATCAAAAAACACAAATCCATCAAGGTTATATATAACGGATAAAATCCGACCTTGACAAATTTGTGTTTTTTATTTCAATGGTAAGTGGTTTATGCTAAATTAATGGTAACCATATTTACACAAAATCCTAAACGTACCCGCGGTATATTTTTTTACTTACAGCTTAAATTTAGAAATTCCTGCTTTTAAGCTATCTGTACTTTTTTTAACTTTTACAACTTGCTCCATCACATCATTAGACTGTATATTTGCGTCAGAAACTCTACCAGCAATATCCGTTGTACCCTCAGCACTTTCATTCGCAACAGTCGCCACTCCATCAATTGCACCAATAATATTTTCAATTGAGGCTAGTAGTTCCTCAGCGGTTGCACTAAACTCAGTGACTAAATCATCAACGAATTTTGCATCTTCATTGTATTTAGTGGCAATTTGTAACATACCCTTATAATCACTATCAACATCTGTGGACACGAAGTTTAATAGGCTATTTGCACTTTGAGAAAGATTAAGTACCGATGCTGTTACACTAGTTGTTACATTTTGAATTTCCATAACTGTTGTTTTTGATTGTTCAGCAAGCTTTCTAATTTCGTCTGCTACAACTGAGAAACCCCGTCCTGCTTCTCCTGCCCTTGCTGCTTCTATAGCGGCATTTAAAGCCAACAAATTAGTTTGCTCTGTTATTGCCATAATTGATTCTGATAGGATTTTTATCTGTTCAACAACTTTAGATTGTTCAATTGCTTTTTCTAACTGTTCTTTCGTATTCATTAATATAGCAGCAGATTTCTCCTGAGCTGCATAAACACCTTCTTTTGACTTTGCTGCTCTAGTACTTATATCTCTGGCAGCTAGTGCACCCTTTTGAGAATTTGCTGCAATACTCTGTACCGCTCTTTCTATTTCTTGAGAGGTAGCTGCCATTTGTTGTGCTGAAGCAGAAGTTTCTTCCGTACTAGCAGCAAGCTCTTGTGATGTTGCTGACACACTTTCTAGGTTGTCATTTAAATGGCTCATATTACTTACTACACCATCAACTTCATTTTCAATTTTTATTGATTCCATAGTGATATTCCTAGCCAAATCCCTTAGAGAATCTTTCATCTCTAGAATACTCTTTGCAATACCACCAACTTCATCTTTTCTTGAAACTATTTTTTTATCTATCTCTATTGAAAAGTCACCTTCTGCAATTTGGTTCAAGTATTCAGATGATTTCTTGATTGGTTTTGCGATTCTGCTTGCTACCAATGATATTAATATAAAAGCTATTATAATGGATATGATACATATAAAGCCACTAAAATATTGGGTTTGGATAATAAACGCCATTGCGTCCGCCTTATTTTCAACCGTAATCACCGCCCAATTATCAGAACTTCCTGGAAGAGAAATGCTTCTATATGCACTTATTACCTCTACGCCCTCATTATTTTTATATGTTGTATTTCCTATTTCTCCCTTTAGCGCCTTATTTACCATTTCATTCAAGGTCTTTGGAATTTCAATATCCTTTTCCTCTGTTACTTGATTGCCATCTGCATCAGTAACAACATTACCACTTGCATCTTTTTTCAAGATTGTTTTCTTCATTAACTTGTAGTTATAGAGTTCTGATACTTTTGTTTTTTCAGGATGTGCAATGACTACTCCTTCTCCATCAACAACAAAGGCATATTTACTGCCTTTATTGTTATCCTCAATTATTTTTTGAAGTGAGTCTAGTTTGATATCGGCTCCCATTACGCCAATTAATTTCCCAGTTTCATCATTAATAGGCATTGCTATAGTTGTTACTGCAACATTACCATTTACAGAATAATAAGACTTACTTACAAATGATGATTGCTCTTCTACAACTTTTTTAAACCACCATCGATTGGAACGATCCCCCAACTCCCCACTAGTCTTCGCTGTTTGCATACCATTTATATTTTGAATATACAGTAAGTCAAAATATGAATTTTTATTAATTGCATTTAGCAATTGTTGTTTTTGTTTTTCTGGTACAAATTCTTTTACTTCATTATCCAAACTGATTTGTTCTGTTATGGAATATCCTTTATCTATGAATGCGCTCACTTGCTCGGCAATAGAGTTTGCCGTTTCTTCATTTTTTTGCTTCAACTCATCCTCATAATTGCTACTTATAAAATAAATATTAGTCAAGTTTGAAATTAAAAGTGGTAATATGACCAGTAATAGAGTATAAACAACTAATTTTTTACGTATTGATTTCATCATGTAACCCTCCATATTCTGTAATTATTTATGAACTAAAGCCAATGCTCTTATAATTACAACTGTTCACATTTTAACGTGATTTCTATATAGAGTCAACATATTTTGTCTTATTATGTCGAATTTTGTATCATAATATACATTCATATAAATATAATTACACTATTCCAATAAAATAAGTGTAAATGTTTAAACCACAATAATGGCTTAACACTTACACTTATATGGTTTTAGGGGGTTGTCGCAAAGACCAGATTCGTGTCCTATCCCACACAATCCCTCCTATCATGTAAACTATTCTTAATCCTCAACTCTAACTCCAGACATTCTCATTAAGAAAATAGCATTGCGTGTATCAGATACTCCCTTTCTAAGAAGGTAATCAAAATATATTTTGTCGTCTTTATAATATTCTTTAAAATGATAATTTCTTATATGACCATTGCTTTCTTTCTCTAAATCAGCAAGCTCAAGATCATGGGTTGATACCATACCCCATGCAGCCCTTTTGTCTAATTGCTTAATAAGCATTTTAGCTCCCATATGTCTGTCAGCTGAATTAGTTCCTTTAAATATTTCATCCAACAGGAAAAACACTCTCTCGTTCCTGTCAACAGCCTCAACAACCATTTTGACCCTAAGCAGCTCTGCATAAAACGAGGACACATTCTGACCTAAATTATCACTGGTTCTCATACAAGCGTAAATCTTAAGTATAGGACATTTAAAAAACTTTGCGCAAACAGGCATACCCAAGCTTGACAACAGCAGACTTATGCCTACAGTTCTCAAGAAGGTACTTTTGCCAGACATATTTGAGCCTGTAATAAGAAGTATAGGTTGATTACTATCAAAGCTTATGTCATTGCATTTTCTACCTCTGCTAAGCAGTGGGTGTCCAAGCAGTTCTGCTGTTATTCCTGTTTTCAAGTCTTCTGCTATTTGTGGCATTATAAATTCAGGATTGTCGTGTTTAAGAATTGACATACTGCTTAGCGCTTCTACTTCACCAATTACATCAAACCATTTTTCAACAAATTTGCCACTGTTTATTTTCCATTTTTCCAGTCTTACTAAGCAATGAAAATCCCATAGTGTAGCTACATTTATAATTGCATGAAAAAAATTGTACCTATTAGCTATAAGTTCCCAAAGCTTTGAAAGCTTTTCTATCTGTTTCCAAGCAGGTACCTCTGATTTCCCCTTTAGTACCTTCTTCAATTCATTAATATAATTACTCTCAAAATTTTCTGTCTCAAACTGCTTTATAATGCCACTGTAAACTTTTAAGGTGTTTGTATACTTTTCTACTATTTCAAAGTTTCTGTTTCTAAAATTTGCTCTGTATGCTAGCATTAAAAATTGAATAACAAACCCAATAATGGGTAGGTAAGGAGTCACCGTACCAAATATCGAAAGCAAAAGGAAAAGTAATGTCAGTATTGGAAGCCCAGTTATTAATAATTTAAAACCCGCTGAACTATAACGCTTGTTTTCTTGTTTAGCCCAGGCATATATTTCTTCAAGTTTATTCATTGTATCCAGTAAGGTTTTGCTTTTCTTTTTATTGGAATAACCGCTACTGGCATGAGAACCCGAGTTTTTTTCATCATCCTCAATCAGAGTTAAATTTTTATTCGATATTATAGCATTAGAAAGCATTCTTTGCCTGAACATTAATTTTCTTGATAGCTCCGAAATAGCCTCTTGTCTTTCTATAATATCCTCCTTATTTTCAAGAGGATTCAGAAATATTTCTGCCAGCTTATGCCTTCCCGAATATGTTGAGGTCATATTTATCATTTGAAATAATGAATTCTTGCCAAAGATATCTAAATCATAGGTGTAATTGTGCTCCTGGTTTTCAAATTCCTCACCAATATCAGAAAAATGTGACCATTCTCCATTTATCCTTTTCAAGCACATTTTATTAATTTGATGCATAGCAAATGAATAGTTTTTCCTTTTAATAATGCCATTTTGTACAACAGTAAGATATATAAAGGCTGCTAAAAATAGTATTATCTGAGCAGCCATAATAATAAATTGATTTAATATATAAAGGACTACTGCTAACGCAATTCCAATAAAAAATACTAACAGCTTATAATTACCTAAAGTACTGCTTCTTTTGGTGTACAAATCCAATTTAGCTGAATAAACATCTACTCTTTTTTGATATTTCTTCTCAGGTGCTGTCATTAATTTTCCTCCATTAGCTGCTATTTTTCAAATACTTCCAAACATCACTGATTTTTATAATAACAATTTTACCCTAAAAATACTATGTTAATTTTGTAAATATTTATGAATATTTTCTCAAGGGTTCAAAAAGTTTATATAAAGCAATCAGTCAAGTTCACTCGTAAAAAGAACAATGTCATAAACTTAAAAAATTATCAACTAATATCATAAAGTACTTGATAAGGTAATCAAAAAATGTTGCCACGCAATTAAATTAACCATTTGATTGCAAGGCAACATTAAAATGAAAACTGAACTATTAATCCCTTGAAATAAATTACATATATCTTTTATGATATCTTCTATACTAAATACTCTTGTTTCAAAAATTATTGAACCAAGCGTAGCAAGCCATTTCATACTATGTAAGAAAACCAGACATGTCCACTTTTTATAAATGCTTTATTTAATAGCCTCCATCAACTCATGATGAATATAGCTATTTGTAACGATAGCAGCTGTTTTACTAATGTAATCAAGTTTTTTGCCCTGCCAATCTGTGATTTTGCCACCTGCTTCTTCAAGTATTATTGAAGCTCCTGCATAATCCCAAGGCTGAAGTTCCATCTCATAGAAGCCATCCATACGTCCTGCTGCAACATTACATATATCTAAAGCAGCAGAGCCTGTACGTCTAACATCCCGACATTTTAAAAATATATTTCTGGTTATTCTAAAGGTTTCATCTGCTTTTTCTCTATCATAGGGGGATGTGCCAAAAGTCAGCAAACTATCCTTGAGCAATTTGTTCTCGGTTACTGTTATCCGTTGTTTATTTACAAATGCACCCTTACCCTTCTGAGCTGTAAATATTTCTTTTAAATATGGATTATATACTATACCTGCATGTGGTACCCCTTCTAAAAAAAGACCTAGTGCAATAGCAGAATATTTAAAGCCATACATTAGATTTGTTGTACCATCAACAGGGTCAAGAATCCAAGTGTATTTACCTAATGAGAATTTATTCTCTGCAGTTTCCTCAGCAATAATATTACTTTCTGGAAGTATTTCCATCAAACCTCTAACAATTTTGTCTTGTACTCCTATATCTATCTCTGTTACAAAATTAGCTGTTCCCGCCTTTGAAATTACTTTTTTATCATCCATATTGTATAAAAGCATTTCTCCCGCTTCAATTACTAAATTTACCGCTTCTTCTATTACTGTCTCTATTGTTTTCATTTTAGCTCTTGATACCTCTTAATTTTCTTTGTAGTTGTTTTTTCAAACTCTTCATCTTTTAGTGTAAATTCTTTTACAGCCTTGTAGTTGACTAATTCTTTATTTATTCTTTTAATTTCAGAATTTATTATATCATATATTTCCTGCTGAGGAATTATTCCATCCTTTATGTCCTCGGCAATCTTTTCTTTGTCAGGAACTATTTTAGCACAGACAACTACATCATCCTTGCCTTCCTGTCCATATACCAAAGACTCTTTAATATAATCACTTCTGCCTAAAAGAGTTTCTATTTCTTCAGGATATACATTTTTCCCATTCTTAGTCAATATCATATTTTTCATTCTTCCTGTTATATGAATGAACCCATCCGAATCAAAATAGCCCATATCTCCAGTATAAAACCATCCATTTCTGATAACGGCATCGGTTGCTTCCTGATTCTCATAATACCCCAACATAACACTAGGACCAGATACTCTTATTTCTCCGATACCTTCTGAGCTTGGATTGTCTATAACTACCTTTAATCCCGGCAAAGGAAGACCTGCCGCATCAAACTTGAACCAGCAATCTCTATTCAATGCAACTATCGGTGCACACTCCGTTAAACCATATCCCTGCACAAGCTTTATACCAATGTCCTTAAATCCTTTTGGTACCTCTGGATTAATTGCTGCTGCTCCACTAATAAAAAGCCTTAAATGCCCCCCTAGAGCCTCATGAATCTCAGCAAATAGTTTTCTTCTGATATCAATTTTTACAAGACTAAATATATTGCTCAATTTAACTCCAAGCTTTAATTTCTTCTCTGCTCCTGGCTTCTTTTTGACATTATTTATGAGCTGCTTGTAAATAGATTCAAAAATCAGAGGAACCCCATTCATTACGGTACATTTTGATTCTTTAAGATTTTTGACGATATGTCTAAGTCCCTCACAATAAGCAATAGTACAGCCTCTGTACATTTGACAAAGGAACCCGCAGGTACATTCATAGGTATGATGGGGCGGTAGTACAGATAGGAAGGTATCCTTTTCATCTATATACAGCATAGAGCACATTGCCATAAGATTAGCTGTGATATTTTTATGGGAGAGCATAACTGCCTTTGATTTTTCTGTTGTTCCTGATGTGAACAATAATATCCTCATGGCTTCATTATCAATTTCTGCATCTAGAAACTCTCTATTACCTGCAGAAATTAATTCATGACCTTTTTTAAGCAATTTACCATAAGAAAGCTGTCCATTCGAATCATCTTCTAAATCCATATTTATAAAATATTTACAAGTGTCAATAGTGTTTATTATATTCTCAATTTTTGTTGAGACAGAACCCGAAAAAATGACGGCATCAGCATAGCTTCTCTGTATGCAGCTTTCTATTTCATTATGTGGAAGCTCCCTGTCTAGAGGAACAACGATACCTGTACCATTACAAACTGCTAAATATGACGTTGACCATTCGTACCTGTTTTCACCGATTATTGCAATCCTCTTATCCTTTAATCCCATGTTAATCAATGCTGTACCTAAAGCATCTATATCTGACTTATATCTGTTGTAAGATACAGGAGTATAATTGGGATTGCCTTTTTCCTTAACTAAGAAAGCAGGTTTTTGCCCATATAGCTTGGTACTTTGCTCAATCATATCTTTTAGGTTTGAAATTTTTCTTACTTCATACAAGGGTATGTTCTTCATAATAACCTCCACGCCGACTTTCGGCATAAAAATATAGTAAAGCTATCGTGGCCGTTCGCAATATATTTTGTACTTTCGCCACAATGGCAAAAACCACTTGTGGTTTTTGTAGCTCGAAAAGGCACCATGCTTGCACTGACTTTGTTTCGAGCTGATAACCTCCACGCCAACTTTCGGCACAAAAATATGGTAAAGACTTTGTGTAGAACATCTGATTTGCAGAGCTTAAGCATCATATTTATTGCTGTCTTCCACATTGGCAAAAACCACTTGTGGTTTTTATAGCTAAAAAAGGCACCATGTTCGTACAAACTTTATTTACAGCTTACAAGTTACCTCTATTTCGCCGATACAGTCGACCACACAAATAGTAAGCTGTCTCCAACAAATACTATTTTCTATGTATATATTTTTTTATTTTTTATAATTGATGTAATATTTCTGAAGGGTTAGATTTCAATCGTACATCTAGAATATTTCAATCAATTTAGTATTTCGCTAATTATTTTATCATATTTTACAAAAACTACACACACTATTTTAAAACAAGTTTATACAGCATAGGTGCGTTTCCACTACTAATTTCTTTCCCTAATCTTTTTTATTAATTCACATATTACATGAGTCCTTTTTAAGGGTGTCATTAAATAAAACCCTGCTACATGCTTATATAGTTTATTTATGCTCTTTATAGCTAGATTTATTCCTATCCTTTCAGATTCTTCACGGCTTTTGTCTTTGAACATTTCGATTATTTCTTGTTCTATTTCTATTCCAGGAACCTCATTATTTATAAATTGAGCATTTTTATAGCCCACTAGTGGCATTATGCCTGCAAATATTGGGACATTTAAGGTTTGTGTAGCCTTAATGAGATTATTAATACCTGTATCAGTATATACTGCCTGAGTAAGAAAATATCCAATTCCATTCTGAATTTTTGCAAAAGAGCGTCTTAATTCAGCTTCAAAATTAACAGCGTTAATGTTAAGTGCCCCTCCAATTTTGAACTCCTCGTCACAAAAAACGTTACTGTTAAGGCTGGAAATATAGCCAGCAAGCTTTGAGGAATTGATGCTGAATACTCCCTTTATATTTTCTCTTTCAGTATGCGCTATAGGATCACCAGTAATTGTTAAAACGTTTCTTACTCCTTCAATATGAAGTCCTAAAAGCATTGCCTTTATACCTAATAAATTTTTATCTCTGCAGGTAATATGAGGCATAGTAGGTATTCCAGCTTCTCTATAAAGCTTGGCTGCTAAAATAGAGCTGTCCGCTCTTGCTTTTGCCAGCGGAGAATCGGCAACGGTTATCATATCTGCACCTGCTTGCTTAAGCAGAAAAGCATCTTTTAGCATATACTCCCATTTCGTATCAAAAGGAGGATCTATTTCTACCAAAATAGGCTTTTTGCTTTCTAAAAGCTGAAATAGGACATTTTTCTTTCGTATAGCACACTCTAAACTGCTTCCCGTTTCATTTGAATTTTCCGAACAGGTTATACCTTCACTAAACAGCTTTGCTGCAGCAGCTATATGCCTTGGAGTAGTTCCACAACAGCCACCTAATATTTTTACTCCTATTCTCTTCAAATCAAGTAATTTCTCTGCAAAGTACTCTGAATTATCAATGTATACTGTTCTGCCCCTCTCAGAAGATGGGTAACCGGAATTTGGCATAATTATGATATTCCTGTCCTTAATGCTTAAATCATTAATTAGTCTAAGCATATGAGCAGGACCACTTATACAATTTAGTCCGTAGGCATCAACTAATCCACTTGTGCTTACCTTGTTAATTATATCTATATAGTATAAGCCTTCTTTTGTATATCCATCAGGATACACTGCAAAGGAAGTGATAATCACTGCCTGAGGTTTTTTCAAACGTATATATGCAGAAAGTTCCAAAAGAACATCATAGTTTGCAAAGGTTTCAAACAGAAAATTTTCTGCTCCACATCCTAAAAATATATCAACTATTCTTTTATATTCTTCAAAAGGTATAAACCCTTCTACTACAGGTATAGGACCAATATCAGCAAAAACTACAGCCTTTGTTCCTTCTGTAGCACGTTTTGCTATTTCCCACCCCATATTAATTATTTTGTCTGCTTCTTGTTGGTCGCAAGCCAATGAAAACCTATTTGCGCCAAAGGTATTAGTCTTAATTGCGTTTACACCAGCTTCTATATACTCCTTATGTATATTATATATAGAATCCCTGTCAAAAAGATTTGCAAGCTCGCAAGCTGTATTTTTATTAAACTTAGAGGAGTAGTAGGTACCAATAGCACCATCAAATAGAAAATAATACTTTTCTTCAAAAAAACTCATAACATTCTTAATCCTTACTCTGTATATTCTAAAAAATAATTATACTTTTAGTTGAAATGTGCGTCAAGTAAATGCTAGACTCAACAGTGATTAACAGAAAACAAATCGGTATTATTCAGCTATTGAAAATATAATATATAGAACATAATTTTGCTGAAAACTCGACACCATTTTCCATTTTGACACACTATGAACCAAGGAAGGTGAATGTACAAGGTGCTAGTGCACACAGCCTATATACAAAAAACTGTACAAAGCTGAAAAATTATCAGATTTGTACAGTTCTTTATAAATTTTTTTATCTAAAATTTTATCTAAAGATGATGAATAAACAATACTAATTCATACAATTATTTTGAATGAAATATTGGTAATTTAATAGGTGAATTTCATTATAATTCGCGTTAATATTTTTCCATTTGCGTAACTTCAATAACGAATACCGTAGAACCACCAACATCTACCTCAATTCCACCAGTTAAAATACCTACGTTAAACGAGCTGTGAGTGGAGGCCTGCAAATACTGCTTACGGCGCTCTGAATGAGTTTTTATAATGTCTAATACATTATCAAGCTCTTCATCCTCTATACCAATCATTAATGTCGTGTTACCTGCTCTTAAAAACCCTCCTGTTGAACAGAGTTTTGTAGCTCTATAGCCTAAGCTATTTAAAGTATCTATTACCTTCCTTGAATCCTCATCATGCATAACAGCAAATATCAGTTTCATCCAGATCAACCTCTATTTAGATTTTTAACCCATATATTCATATCTTCAAAGCCCCCGCATATGTGACAGTTGTTCACAAGTCTACCGCAGTAACGGTACTGAAGTTTTCCCAGCGTTCTATTTATTCCGGGATTTATAGCTCTTGAAAGACTATATAAGGTAATAAACTCCTTTTGTAAAAGTTCCTGTTCAAGGCTTTTAATCAGATTTGGAAGTATACCTCTACCCCTATGTTCAGGATATGTGGCACAGTCGGTCATTTCAGCATTTAAATTTTCCTTGTCCATATCAGCAGATGCAATACTAATAATCTTGTCATCCTCCACAGCAACCTTAAAAAGCACCTGTTCCTTCATTATTTTTTGCAAATAATCACCATTAAAAACAGGCGAAGGATATGTCTTAAATACACTTAAAAACAACTTTGTCATCTGTGGAACATCACTAGCTTCAGCACTTCTAATCATATATTTCGTACTTTCAGCTATAGAGAATTTTCCATCTATAAAATCACATTTGCTTATAATTTCATCCTCTTCCTTAGTTTTTATGGATATTTCACGTTTCTTATCAATAAAAAAGGATACACAATAAGCATCTTCACCTTTAAAAAAACCTTTTATCAAACCTTCAATCTTAAATCCACATTTTCTATATGGTTCTAAAAGCCTTATTCTACAATTTGATATTATTTTACCCAACCCGTTTTCTGATGCAAATTCAACAATTCCCAGGATATTACTATCTGTAACCTCATGATAATCTAATATTTTTAACCGCTCATTAGTATAATCAACAAGTATCTTAACTCCATTTATGCTTGTATAATAATTTTCTTTACTACGTAACTCTAACACATTCATGATATCTCTCCCTCTTTTTAAGACGTATATTCCCTTGAGGAACAAGACACACTTTCTGTTCACTAAATAGTTTTTCAAGTCCTCGGCAGTCTCTTTCTTTATACTTCCTACAAATACCACAATTATTGCACTGTTGGGTTTTATCTTTCGGTTCTGTATAGGTACATATTACTCCTTCAAAATTTCTTAAAATAACCTTTTCAGCTGACTGTGAAATAAGGTATTGTGGATTTACCGGGATTTTACCGCCTCCACCAGGAGCATCAACTACAAAGGTAGGTACTGCATAGCCTGAAGTATGCCCCCTCAGCATTTCAATAATTTCAATTCCTGTAGCTACCGGAGTTCTGAAATGCTCAATTCCCTCTGATAAGTCGCATTGATATAGGTAATATGGCCTTACTCTATTTTTGACAAGCTCCTGAACAAGATTTTTCATTATATATGGGCAGTCATTGACATTTTTTAATAATACCGTTTGATTTCCTAATGGTATACCTGAATTTGCAAGCATGGCACATGCTCTTTTTGATTCTTCAGTTAATTCACTAGAATGATTAAAATGTGTATTAATCCATATTGGATGATACTTCTTAAGCATATCGCACAAATCCTGAGTAATTCTTTGCGGCATTACTACTGGTGTCCTAGTACCTATTCTAATAACTTCAACATGCTCAATCTCTCTCAGACTTTTGAGAATATATTCAAGAAGCCTATCAGATACACAAAGAGCATCACCGCCTGACAGAAGCACATCCCTGATTTCAGTTGTTTTTCGTATATAATCTATAGCTTTTTCTATGTTATCGAGCGAAAGCTCCTTATCTTCATTTCCTGCAAATCTTCTTCTTGTACAATGGCGACAATACATCGAACACTGGTCAGTTATAAGCATCAGCACCCTATCCGGATATCTGTGAGTCAAGCCCTTAACAGGCGAATCCTTTGACTCATGAAGAGGGTCCTTGCTATCACAGTTTGATATATTTGCTTCATTATTTGTTGGAACTGCCTGCTTTCTTATTGGACAGTTTGAATCATTGGGATCAATTAATGTAGCATAATATGGTGTTATCGCCATCCTAAGCTTTTCTAGACTTGCTTTTACTCCATCTCTTTCTTCCTTAGTTAAGTTTATTACTTTCTCTAATTTCTCTACTGTAGTAATTCTATTAGATAGCTGCCACCTCCAGTCATTCCAGTCTTCTTGGGTGACATCCTTCCATAAGCTTATTTCATTATATTTTCTTTTCATTTTTCTAGCTCCTTTCAAGTACATGTGGTATCAGATTATAACGCCTAGATTCAAAATAAAATTTTTCGATTTTATAAAAACTTCATTACATCAACGGCGTATCAACAACGAGGCGGGAGATATTCTCACCGCCTGAAAACAAAAGCGGTACCCGCCACTTATAGAAGTGGGGGATATTTTCTTTCCTCGTTATAATACCCTGCTTAAAAAAGCCTGCGTACGCTCATTTTGAGGATTATTAAAAATGTCTTCTGGATTTCCCTCCTCTAAAATCTTACCATCATCCATGAAAATAACTCTGTCAGATACTTCTTTGGCAAAACTCATCTCATGGCTGACAATCACCATTGTCATGCCATCTCTTGCCAAGTTCTTCATAACAGTTAACACCTCTCCCACCAATTCAGGGTCTAAAGCTGATGTAGGTTCATCAAATAGTATCATTTTAGGTTCCATTGCCATTGTTCTTGCAATAGCAACCCTCTGTTTCTGTCCCCCTGACAGCATGGCAGGATATACATCCCGTTTGTCACTTAAGCCCACCTTTTCAAGCAGTCCCTCAGCCAGTATAATTGCTTTCTGTTTGTCCATGCCCTTTACCTGAACCGGTCCTTCAATAATATTATTCAAAACAGTCTTATGAGGGAAAAGATTAAAATGCTGAAAAACCATTCCTACATTTTGTCTCATGCTGTTCATCATTGCTTCTTTTCTTTCAATTAGACTACCATCAATGATAATATCTCCTCTTTGACTTTTTTCCAGAAAATTTATGCATCTGAGAAATGTACTCTTACCCGAACCGCTAGGTCCTATAATTACAATAACTTCTCCTTCGTTTACAGACAAGTTAATTCCTTTTAGTACCTCCAGCTTACCGAAGCTTTTATACAAGTCTCGTACTTCCAGCATTATTTTATCTTTATTTTTATGACTCAAAACTCCTCACTCCTATCTGTCACTTACTGCAAGTTTTCGTTCAAGCTTGTTTACAAAAAAGCTCAAAATTGTAGTTATTATAAGATAGTAAATTCCTGCAATCAAAAAGTATTCCATAAACCGAAATGTAGATGAGCCCATCTGCTGTGACTTCAACAACAATTCACGTACAGTTATGGCACTAGCCAACGATGAATCTTTTGTAGCAATTATAAGTTGGTTGCCTAAAGGCGGTATCGCTCTTTTTAATGCCTGAGGCAAAATTATACGGTACATCGCTTTAAACTTACTCATTCCCAAAGACCTTGCAGCTTCAGTTTGACCCCTGTCAATTGATTTAATTGCACCTCTGAATATCTCTGCAATATACGCACCGTTATGAATCCCAAATGCTATTATTGCCGAAGGATATGGATCAAGCTTTATAAAACCAGACAAACCGTAATACACTATAAAAAGCTGGAGCAGAATAGGCGTACCCCGAATTATATTAATATATAAAGTAACTGGATAATATAGTACTTTAAATTTAGAAATTCTACACATAGCCGCCAGAATGCCTATAACAAGTCCCACTATAACAGCAGCAACAGTTATTTTTATAGTTTCAAAAGCCGCAGGTATAAATATAGGGAATTTTTCTATAACAATATTCCATCCGAAATCCAACAAAAATCCCCCCTATTTTAAATCTTCCGGACTGTTTATTTCAGAATCACTTCTTACAATAAGCTGAGCTCCTGAATAGTAGTACGGGTCTGTAAAATCAACTACCTTTGCTCTTTCTTCGGTAATAGCCATACTACCGAATATTCCATCATACCTCCCACTTCTCAAGCCTTCAAGTATACCACTCCAGTCTGTTGTTACAGGTTCATAGCTAACTCCCAGCCTTTTTGCTACTTCCTTTCCAATCTCTACGTCAAAGCCAGTAAGCTCATCATCTTCTGTAAAATAGTTAAACGGCCTGTAGCCTCCGCTCATTGCAAAGGATATTTTTCCTGCCTTTTTAACTCTTTCTAGACTGTCATCAGTTGCTGGCTGTTCATCTGGAAACGTTACTTTATAATCTATTCCTTCAAGAATATCCATATTAAAGTACTTTTGACTTATAGTCTTATATGTGCCGTCTGAAATCATTTCTTTTAATACCGAATTTATTGCCTGCCTCAGCGAATCATCTTCCTTTCTGACAGCAACAGCAATTGTTTCTTTATAAATAAGATCTCCTGCAAGTTTTAAATTTGTATAACCAGCTTCCTTTATTCCTATAGTTCCAACCATTCTGTCTGTAATTACTCCATCAATTCTACCATTGGATAGTTCCCACAATGTCAAGGTATCATCCTTGTAAAGCTTCACTTCATTAACTTTTGCAAATTTTTTTGCTTCTGCTTCAAAGGTTGTACCAGTAGTAACACCAATACTTATACCTTTATTTCCACAACCCACCAATCCAAAAATTATACAGACCATTAAAGCAACACCAACAAACCTCATTTTCTTGTTAAACATATTTTAACCCTCCATTTTTTATTTTCAGACATATCTCAATGTCCAATTCTTGTTCTTACAAATGTCAATTACTATCGGCTTTGGCCTCCTAAAAGTCATAAAACAAATTCAAATCGATACTAAGTTAAATTCAAGCTATTTCAACTAAAAGCCGATAGCTTATCGGCCAAAGACCTTGAACGGTAAATGACAACTTTAGTAAACTTATCTCCAGTATATCTACTTATCAAAATGTACCTAAATTAACCTTTTAAGCTTGATTAAAAAAGAATAAAATAGCATTTATAATAAGCTCAATTATTTGTATTTATTCAATATTTTTACATATATATTAAAATAAAACGCTACGGAGAAGTGTCCATAGCGTTTTTAAAATTTAAATTTATATGCTAATCAAAGATACAATAAATTATATCAATCACTTTCTCTTTCAACGCTTACGAGATTAGCTGACGGATTTGGGTCGAAAGATTCCCCTACTAGATAACTAGATTCACCCCTTAGATTGGTTCTCCCGTTCCATTTAGGATTAAGCGCAAATTTAAAATATTCAATTTTTTTATATTGTATAGTTACAGGTCCTCCTTTTAATTTAGTCCCTCACCTATAAACAAATTTAATATTATGCATATAAAATAAAAACTATTTACTATATTTCTTAAATAAATCATCTACAGCCTCACGAAGTAAAAAAGCTTCTGTTTTCTCAGTTTCTTTAGCCAATTTTGAAAGTCTGTCTACTTGTGTCTTTGTAAAATAGCTAGATTTTAAAACCATACTTTCTGCTTCGGATAAACAAACCTTGTTTTTACCAAGTTTTTTTGCTCTAAACATTGCACTGTCTGCAACCCTGAATAGTTCAATAGAATTTTTCGCGTCTCTTGGATAACTTGCTATTCCACAGCTCACTGTTATATATACATTTTCAGTTTTGTAAACATCAGATAGAGGAAAAGTATTATCTGAAAAATATCTACGGATTTCTTCCATTTCCATAAAGCTTCTTTCAGCACCTTTTTTTACAAGCAGAATGTTAAATTCATCTCCATGTCTCATGATAAGATCACTGTCAGATAAATTTCTTTTAAAAACTGACATCAGTTTTTTGATTACTTCATCACCGATAGCATAGCCATATATTTTATTAATATTTTCAAAATTATCAATATCTGCTACGACAATACTGAAAGGACCATCACCACAAGAAACCAATTCTTGAACTTTTGACATAAATATTTCTTTTGTTACTACGCTGTCTTCCATATATAAAATTCCCCCTGTACACAAGCATAACAAATTTATATATATATGTCAACATAATTATGTCTTTATCAAGACAATTTCGTCAGTATTAAATGTAATCAACTGGTATATTTAAAGATATTAGCAAATGGGTAATAACCTACACTAAGAAATTTAGTACATAGTTTATTACAATAAGGGTTTAAAATAGTAACTAGTATTATTAAAATACATCTTGATTAATATTATATAATCAATTATAATGAACATTGTTCATTATAATTGTAGAAGGTTATTAGCTCGAAACAAAATCAGTGCAACTGGTTCATTTTCAAGCTTCAATAACCACAAGTGTTTTTTGTAGTGTGGAGTAAGGACAAAATATGTTGAGTTCCTCCACGAAGAATTCACTAAATTTTAAGCCTGTGTTAGGCGTGGGGGATAGTATGCCAAAAAACTTAAACAATGTTAGAGAAGATATTTTATTAGTTACTCGCCAATTACTCAAAGATACAGGATATTCTAGCCTAAGTATTAGGCAAATTGCTGCAAAATGCGGTGTTGCATCAGGCACTGTTTATAATTACTACAGCTCTAAAAACGAAATAATCGCAGAAATACTTAATAATGAGTGGAATCTGATGCTTCGCAGAATTGATCAGAGCACAAAGTCATCTATAAAGGCAATTGATAAGCTTGAGATTATGTTTAATGAGCTGTCTTATTTTATGAACAATGTTCACGGATTTTGGATTGATTCGTATCCTATTGAAAAAGACACTAATATAAACTTATGTACAATAAGGGAAAAAAAACAGTTTTTAAGGAACCAGCTATCAGATAAAATATATTCTTTTGCTGACGTCAAACAAACTGGTAATGACGAAGCAAGGAATATCTGCCAAACCGTTGCAGTTATTTTGATAGCATATTCTAATGACAATATTGATTATAGCATATTAAAACCTTCACTCTCTGCTCTAGTAAAAGAAATAGAAAAGCAGAAGTAATCAGCTAAACTTCACATTTATAAATATGAGAATCTAAAAATCTCTGTTTACTAGAAAAAATCAAGTAATATACTCAAACTTAGCAGCTGAATACTACTTAAAGCCGTGCAATATCAGGTGTGGTAGCATTATCAATGGAATGTTAGGTTAGAAATAATTGCATGAATTAGTTGGTAAAGAAACTTGCTGAAAAGACACAAGAATATTTAGTGTTAATGAAATCAAAACGTCAGTATTAATGTATGCTTTAAATTGCTCAGTAATCTCGAAGGTTTTTTGCGAAATACCCACACGATGTTGGTTTTAGCACATTATGAACCATGGATGGTGAATATTTACGACGGCTAAAGTCTGAGATGAGCTATTACTAATTCAAGCAACTATTTCGGTAACAAATCATTGATAGGTTTGAACACCGATAGATTTTTATGTGTCAAAGTTGAGGAACTTATAAGTACAGTGGTAAGAAAAGCAACTGGTTCTAAAAATATATTTTGGGGAGGTGTCAAATCCATATATGTAGCTTGACTGTTTGTGTCAAATACTTTTATGGATATTATTATGGAACAAACTATCAAAAAGAGAAAATCAGGGTTAGGCATGGTAATGTTGTTATACATGCTTGGGATTTTTATGGGTGCCATTGATACAGGTATTGTAACACCGGCAAGAACAGTTATACAATCTGGTCTGGGTGTTGATGACAAGCTTGGTATATGGATGATTACTATATTTACATTAGCATATGCAGCATCCATTCCAATATCGGGAAAAATTGCTGATAGAATTGGGAGAAAACATGTTTATATAGTTTGTATAACCTTGTTTGGAGCAGGCTCTCTTTTATGCGGTCTATCATCGAGTTTCAGCAGCTTTCCTATGTTACTTACAGGCCGTGTTATTCAGGCAATCGGCGGCGGTGGAATTATGCCAATAGCTAACGCGGAGTTTGGAACCACCTTTCCAGAGGAAAAACGTGGTATGGCTCTCGGTCTTCTAGGTGGAGTTTATGGCTTAGCCAATATAATGGGTTCATCATTGGGTAGTGCTATTCTTGATATTTTTGGTATTGAAAACTGGCAATTTTTATTTTATATTAACCTACCAATTAGTATTATTATTATCGTTTTGGGAATCAAGTTTTTACCTCTAAACAAATCTACTGAGGCTCCTAAGAAAATTGATATCTGGGGTACCTTTGTTATTGTAGTTATGATTCTTTCAGTAATGTACGGCTTAAAGAACATAGATTTCTTCAATTTCAGCGAAACAATTAAAAGTACGTCTGTATATCCTTATTTAATTATATTTTTAGTACTTCTACCTATTTTTATAATTATTGAAAAAAAAGCAGCTGACCCAGTATTAAATCTATCTTACTTTACAACCCCAAAGATACTTATCACATTAATTGTAGGCTTCTTCGTCGGGGTATGTATGATGGGAATGATATTTGTTCCTCAGTTCTCTGAAAATTCTTTGAAAATTGCTACTGGTAAAGGTGGCTATTTTGTTACTATATTAGGATTGTTTACAGCAATAGGAGCTCCTATGAGCGGTAAACTTGTTGATAAGCATGGTGCTAAAAAAATCTTGTTAGGGGGCTTTTTAGTATCTTTAATAGGCTCTATTTTCCTTGCTTTTGTTGCTGTTCCTGTAAGTAGTTTATTGACTGTTATTGTCAGTCTTGCATTAATTGGTACTGGTTTAGGCTTTGTTATGGGTTCACCGCTAAACTATATGATGCTTGGTAACACTAAAAAGGAAGAAGCTAACTCTGCACTTGCAACTCTTTCTCTTGTCAGGTCAATAGGAACAGTTATCGCTCCATCAATTATGATTGGTTTCCTCGCTCAGGCTGGTCTAGTTGCTCAGGATAACTTAATGGGTATGCTTCCACAGCCAACAGTTCCAGAGATAAAACAAGCTGTAGAGCTTAATGATACCTTTAATAAGCTAAAAAATGACCCTAATATGTCCAAAATGCTAGAAGGCGTTGATATTCCAGACCTTAGTAAAATGGGTGATATGAATTTTGATATGAGAAGTGGTGGTTCTTTGCCTAATGAATTATTGAAATCATTGCAATCTGCCGATGTAACAAATATTGTCGATAAATCAAAAGAGATTGCATCATACATGATGGATAAAAATTTACCTACTGCAATGAGTAAAGCTCAAGAAGGTGTTCAAGAGGGTATAGACTCTATGAGTAAAGGTCTTGTTATGATGAATAATTCTCAAAATAAAGGCAGTATAATTGTAACAGGTGATAATACAGGAAAAATGCCTAAAAATATTAAAAGTATGGCCTCGTCAGCTATCCCTTATATGGAAATTCAAAAAGACATGTTTATTCAAACTATAACTAAAATGAAAGCTTTGAAAGACAAGTATATACCTCAAGCTTTTGAGCAATCTAGGACAGATTATCTTAAAGCTATTGATAATATAAAACCACAAATAGAGACTTCTTTCCAATCAACCCTAGGAAATGGTTTTAAACAAATGTATATTACTGTATCTATATTTAGCATTCTCTCTATTCTGCTTTTAGTATTTTACCGTGACCCCAAAAAGGTGGTTTAATACAGGTGAAAGCTGTTAGTGGTAGTAAATATTAGGTTAAGCAAAAACAATAATTTTTTATTTCTACTGTAAATTAAGGGCAATCTTTTCCGGATTGTCCTTAATTTTTTTATTAATTAACTCAAATCTACAATTAAAAATTATTTAAATTTTCAAACACTCAATTGCTTTTATTAAATCAAGTTTAATATCCAACTATCGCAGTTAAGTATTGCAGATGTAGGAAATTTTTATGTCCGAAGGGTTAATTTAATAGTTTATTATTTCATTTACTATAAATATTTTCTTGACATAATAGCATATCCTTTCTCGAATAATAGAAAATGAGGTTACAAGTGTGAAACGTATTAAAAAATACTAAATTGGAGGTGTCAAATCCATTCAATTAATTTAATGCTATTTTGCATGGAATTTCGGAGATGGATATAATTATGAAAAAGAAAATACTACTAGTACTGATTATTCTTAGTGTGTGCATTGTAGAGGTTTCTGCCCAGACAACCTATACTGTAAAATCCGGAGATAGCATCTGGAAAATTGCCGTGAAGTACGAAACAGGTGTTAGTGAAATTTTAGCTAAGAATCCTCAAGTTAAGAATCCCAGTTTAATTTATCCCGGTCAAAAGCTTACCATACCGGATCAAAGCAGTGTTAAAGCTTTAGAAGCTGAAGTAATCAGATTGGTTAACATTGAAAGGTCAAAAAAAGGTCTGCAAGCTTTAAAAGCAGATTGGGAAATTTCAAGAGTAGCTAGGTACAAATCCCAGGATATGATTAACAAGAAGTACTTTTCCCATACTTCTCCCACATACGGTTCTCCGTTTAAAATGCTTGAGACCTTTGGAATTAGATTTTCATCAGCTGGTGAAAACATTGCCTATGGTCAGCAAACACCAGCGGCAGTTATGAAGAGCTGGATGAACTCATCAGGACACAGAGCAAATATTTTGAGTCCATCTTACACCCATATTGGTGTTGGACTTGCTAAAAGCAGTAGTGGAGTATGTTACTGGACACAAATGTTCACAAAGCCTCTAAAGTAAATAAATAGCCTAATTCAATAAAAAGCAATTAATTCCTATGTAAAAAATAGGAGTTGGTTGCTTTTTTTATATACTTAATTATTATAAAATAATTAATATCTCATAAAGTACATAATAAGCTCAGTTTACTATTCTTGCATTTCCCTACTATTTGAAGCAAGTAAATTATTTGAAAATATATTTTTTCTAATTTCTCTATCCATTTGTTGAATATTTCCCACCATTTTAGACATATTTTCTTCTTCCATTTCATTAAACAAATATTTAGTAATAATTTGAGGAATAACAATAAATACTGTTAAAAATGATGTTGCAACAGGAACAAGTATGCTGATAACAGAAGTGTCGAACTTTCTGAAAATACATATTATAGTAGTAAAAATTAAAAGGATAACTATAGAAACCAATATCCCAATCGAACACCAAAAAAATATTTTTTTATATAACTGCTTTGTTTTAAAAGAGTTCTTTGTGTGTCCAACATAGCAAGTAAGCAATTCATCATACTGATTATTATGTAATTTCATTGATATAGTATCGCTGTCACGCAACAACTCTTCATCAGAATTTATTGTTTTATAACTACTAATGTTATTAATTAATTGAGCAATATAAGAAGAATTTACATTATTAGCATTTCTATGCAAGCTTTAATTCCTCCATTCGTTTTTCTATTGCCTTAGAAGATACTTTAAAGCGATCAGCAAGGTATGCTAGTATGTTTATATCTCTATTTTTTATGCTATTATATTCATCAATAAAAAAGTTCTTAGGCATTAAAAGATTTGCCGCAAATTTGTTAGCACGTCTTTCCGGCAAATTGGTAGCATTATCGGTAGTTTTATATGTATTAAAATACGGTTCATTTTCTTTGTAATCAAATAGGTAATGTGCTAGTTCATGTGCAACTGTGAATCTCTGATGTCCCACATTATCCAGTTCATTTACGCAGACTACTTTTGATGTACCAGTTACATTTTTCAACTCATCATTAATAATTATGTACCCTGATAAATCATCCTCTAATTTGTGTTTGTAAATATTAAACCCAATATCCTTCATAATATCAATAACAGGAATGGGTATAGAAGCAACCCCGTAGTGCTCAATGAGCATACCTGAAATCTCTTCCATATTTTCAATATTAAGATTTGATTTTCTTATTTTATTCAACAGCTCATTTTTCATATTACTTCTATCTCTCCCTCTATGTATTTGAATAAGTTTGCCCATGACAATTCCCTCCTAGCATTATTCTATATATATATAATGCTAAGCAAGAACTTGTCCAAAATCAGTCAAACTATAATATTACCCACAGAAATTTTTATCACATTATGTATAAATTTGTATAAAACACATTAATATTTTACCATATATATTCAAAATTGTCTATTTGAACATGATTTTAACAGCAATCAATAACATCTTAACAGCACAAATTTCTTGCTTTTGACCTAATTTAATAATATATAAATATAAAGTCATTGACAATAGCAAATAAAAAATCCATTTCATATATAGTATATTTTCCATAAATAAAAACACCCAAAATAAAATATATTTTTGTTTATCTCCTTATACTATTATCCATCCCCCTTTACAAGTTGACATAATGTGTTGTTTGTGTTATCATACTATTATATTTTTCAAGGTAATCCCTATCTGACAAACAAAGCTAGATTAGTATTCACACACTCTATACCTTAAATAAGTTTTGTTCTTACTCAGCATCATTAACCAATATTGTTTCTTTTTATTCAGAACTTTCTAAGCTTTATACATTTCGCTAAGTCTTATGTAAACTTTATATTTCTATTAGTAAGGAGGTATTTAATGCATAAAAACGGTATTCTTCGCACAACTACAACTATTGTGCTATTGTTAGCAATAATTATATTTTTAATGCCTGTAAATATTTTTGCAGCAGCATGGGATCCATATTCACAATATATACCTAGCTCTACCCCTATTACAAAAAATCATCTTCGTGCCGTATGGATTAGTACGGTTATAAACTTAGATTGGCCTTCTGCACAGACTAAAGCTATTGCAAATGACTCCCAGCGAATACAAAAGACTAAAGAAGAACTCATTAAGCTTTTAGATAAAGCTGTTGATAGCAACATGAATGCTGTTTTTTTACAGGTTCGCTCTGCCAGCGATGCCATTTATAAATCAAACCTTGTGCCCTGGTCAAGCTACTTGACAGGTACTTTGGGTAAGTATCCAGGCTTTGATCCCCTTCAATTTGCAATTGATGAAGCACATAAAAGAAATCTGGAATTACATGCGTGGTTTAATCCCTATCGTGTTTCAATGAATACAAGTGCAAGCACCATTGCTTCCCTCAACGTAGATAAAAGCGTTTATAAGGAGCACCCTGAATGGATTAAAATTGCAAATAGCAGATTTGTTTTAGACCCTGGAATCCCTGAAGCAAGAAAATGGGTAGAGGATGGTGTTATGGAGGTTGTAAAAAATTATGACGTTGATGGTATACACTTTGACGATTACTTTTATTATGAAGCTGTAACGAACGAAATGGGTGATGATACAACCTATCAAAAATACAATAACGGACAATTTAAAAATAAAGCAGACTGGAGAAGAAATAACACCTATCTGTTGATTAAGGAATTGTCCGTAAAAATTTCTTCTGCAAAGAGCTGGGTGAAATTCGGTGTCAGTCCTTCAGCCATATGGAGAAATAAGAAGGATGATCCTGCAGGCTCAAATACTAATTCCTCATATACAAACTATGATAAATGCTATGCAGATACTAAAAAGTGGGTTGATGAAGAGCTTATTGATTATATTTCTCCACAGATATATTTCACTTATGCAAACCCTGCAGCGCCTTACGGTGAACTTGTTACCTGGTGGTCAAACCTAGTTAAAGGCAAAAATGTCCATCTTTATATCGGGCAGGCATTATACAGGATAAATGAAGTAAGTACCAGTGATAAAGACTTTTCTATCGATAATGGTGTTCCGGAATTTACTCGTCAGATAAAACAAAATACAACAATGTCCGAAATAGATGGCAGTATTCTTTTCAGAGTAAATCATCTATTCACTAATAGTACACAGCCCTTTGTAACTGTACTACAAAATGATTTATGGTCTACTAAAACATTTGTACCCGTAATGCCGTGGAAGGGCGGAAAAGCTCCTACTGTTCCTACAAACGGCTCAATCAGTACTGTATCAAATGGTACAAAAATAACCTGGAAGGATAATGACAGTACTACTTCCTACTATGCTGTTTACAGATTTTTAAGCAGTGAGTCTATAAATATAGCTTCAGACAGCAGTGCAAAAAATTTGGTTACAACAATACGAAAATCTGCAAATGGTACTCAAGAATTTATAGATAGTTCAAGAAGCTCTGTTAATGGTGTAGTTTACGTTGTTACTGCCTTAGACCGTCTTCACAATGAAAGTAACCTACTGAAAATAGGCTATTCCTCAAAGTACTTTAAAGATGTAGGTCAAAATGTATCCTGGGCAATTGACCATATAGACAAACTTTATGAAAATAGTATTGTTTCAGGTGTGGGCAGCGGATATTTCTTACCTAATAGCAACAGCATACGTGGAGACTTTATGCTGATGCTTATGAAGACTTTAAATTTAGAATCTGATTTCAGCGACAATTTTTCTGATGTTCCTGAAAACTCATATTACTATAATGCAGTGGGAGCTGCAAAAGCACTTGGAATTACCAGTGGTACAGGTAATAATAGATTTGAGCCCAAGAGCAATATAACAAGACAGGATATGATGGTTCAGGTCTATAAAGCAATGAAAATAGCAGACATCCCGCTTATTGAAGCAGATGTTTCGGAACTCAGCAAATTTACCGATAGCTCTCAGATAAGTAATTATGCCAAGGAAGCAATAGCTACGCTAGTTAAAAACGGATATATCAGCGGTTCTGAAAACAAGATAAACCCAAAGGGATTAACAACAAGAGCTGAAATAGCAGCTGTACTGTCAAAGTTGTTATAACGCCTAGATTCAAAATGAAATTTTTCGATTGTAGAGAAATTTCATTACATCAGCGGCGTTTCAACGAGGCGGAAGATATTCTCACCGCCTGAAAACCAAAGTGGTACACGCCACTTATAGAATTGGGGGACATTTTCTTGCCTCGTTATAAAATATTCAAACTTCGCAGTTGAATATACTGCTTAAAGCCAAGTAATATCAGGTGTGGTAGCAATATCAAATGAAAAGTCAAATTATTTTATAAGACCAAGTTTGTTTACTAAACAACAAACCATTGATAATTCTACCGCACCAATAGACTTTTTATGTGAAAAGTTTGAGTAAAATATTCATGTTTTAATGTTTAATATTGTTTGCTGAACGGTATAAAACCAAAACAATGTACTTCTAGCCTTGGTTTTATTCTTACTTTCCAAAGTAATTGCTCATAACCCTAGATGATATTTTTGCTGCTGCAACTCCACCATAGCCACCTTCCTCGACAATAACTGCTATTGCTATTTCAGGGTTTTTGTATGGTGCAAAACCGATAAACCAGCTATGTGGATTTTTATTTTCTATGTGCTGAGCTGTACCAGTTTTTCCGCATACCTGAATTCCTCTTACTTGCGCTCTAGTGCCAGTCCCCTTTGAAACTACATCTCTCATGTAACCTTTTATTTCAGCAGCATATTGAGTTTCAGTAATTTTACCAATGGAGGACGTATTTAAACCTTGAACCATATTTTCGCTATAATCTGTAACCTTGTTTATAAGTGTTGGCTTCATCATAACTCCGTCATTTGCTATAGTCTGAGCTACTAAAGCCATCTGAATAGGTGTGGCTAAAACTTCTGCCTGCCCAAATCCGCTTTGAGCCATATTTCCCTTTTCATTGGATTTATATTTAGGAAATCTACTGTTATCTATAATTATTCCTTCTGCAGGAATGTCCTTATTAAATCTGAACTTCTCAGCTGTTTTTATCAGCTTATCTTCAAGTCTTAAACCTAAATCTCCAAAAAATAAATTGCTGGACTTTATCATTGCCTGTCCAAAATTAATTTTTCCTAAAGCTTTTCCTTTGTCATTGCTAAGAGTATATCCTCCACCTAAATCTAGCTTACCTGTATCGTTAAATGTTTCTTTCGTTACTCCATCTATGTTTTCAAGTGCACTTATTCCAGTAACAACCTTAAAGGTAGAGCCAGGTGCATAAAGCCCAGAAACAGATCTATTCAAAAGTGGTCTATGCTCATTTTCATTTAAGGACTCCCAAATATCACTTAGGTTGTTCGGGTTATACGAGGGCTTTGACACCATTGCTAATATCTCTCCTGTTTCAACCTTTAACACAACTACAGAGCCCCTAAAATCCCCCAGAGCATTATAAGCTGTCTTTTGCAAATCATAGTCTAATGTGGTATATACGTCATTACCCTTCTTGTCTACTTTCTTAAATCCATTACCTGCCCATGCCATAAAGGAAGTAGAAATATTACTGGACAATTGACTATCATATAAATTTTCCAAGCCTGTTATTCCATATTGTTCATCATAGTACCCCAGTATATGTGCAGTAGCAGCCCCCCCCTGATATATTCGTTTATAGCCATTGCCTACTTTTTTGCTTAATGATAATTCTTTACCTGTTCTATCATATATAGTCCCTCTGACAACCTTATTTCTAACATCCCACATTCTTCTGTTATCAGGTCTTGTAACAATACTGGGGCCTTTAAACAATGTAAAATATGATAGATAGCCCATCAGAACAATGAATACTATTAAAAAAACTATCATAACCCGCTTTATATTAGTCGTTAAATTATCCATATTTGTTATAACTGCTCACCTCGGCTTTATTGTTAATTTCCTTTTTTAGTACCATCAATTATTATTGCCCTTCAACTTCGTCACCTTCTGAAACCTTTTGTATTATTCCCAGTGCTAGAAAACTAATCAATAAAGAAGTTCCACCATGGCTCACAAAGGGAAGAGTTATACCCGTTAGCGGAATAAAGCCTGTCACTCCACCTACAATTACCAAAGTTTGAGTTGCAATCATTACACTAAATCCTGAAGTTAAAAGTTTTGTGAAATTATTCTCTGCATGAATTGCACTTCTGATAGCGCGGTAGAACAGTAGAAAATGCAATATCAAAATAGCAAACCCCATTAATAGACCCATTTCCTCACAAATAACAGAGAAAATGAAATCAGATTCATTTACAGCTACATATTCAGGGTTTCCCATTCCAAGCCCTCTCCCGAAAAAACCTCCCATGGCAATAGCATACATAGACTGTACTACCTGATAACTTTCATTATAGACATATGACCAGGGATTCCACCAAATCATTATTCTCCTTCTGATATGACTAAACATTGCATAGCTTGCTCCCCCACCTACTGAGAACAAACCTAAAGAAACCAGCACATACTGCATTTTTGATGTAGCCAGGTATACCATTGTAACTGCAATAGCAAATATTATCAGTGCTGTTCCAAGATCCTTTTGGATAACCATGAAACCTAAAGCAATGCCTATTACTGCACATGGCTCTATAAGCTGCTTTCTTGAGCAAATATCAGAAAGGGCTGAAGCTAAATAGAGTATTAGAAATATTTTACCAAACTCAGATGGTTGGAATCCAATAGGACCTATTTTTACCCAGTTCTTTGCTCCTAATATTTCTACGCCAAAAAAAGTAGCCATTGCCATAAATATTATAGTTGCAGCTAAAAAGGGATATCTATACTTTGAAAACTTATTTATTCCTTTTTTCAGGTATAGAACTATAAACAAGAAGAGAAAAATTCCTAGTACAAGCCACATTAACTGTTTTGTGGCTATAGTTTTATTCAATCTGAATAGCATTATAAGACCAATTGAGCATAAAGATATTGCTAATAAAAATATAAGCCGATCTCCCATTGGATAGTATTTTTTTAATACCCAGGTAGTCAGCCATATTATCAAAAATACTACTGAAAAAAACACTGCTGCTAATGCATCAATTGGGCTCTTTAAAAGAGCAAGATTCAAAAATCCAAGAAATACAAATAAATATATAAAAATCTGAAGAGTTCTTATACTCTTTATCATTATAACCATCACTCCTGCTTCAAAAAGACTCCAATACTGCTTTAAAATAAACATTCAATACCTGAACACTTTAACAAATCGTTTTTTCTATATAATATATCAAAATTCTATCTACTCATCATCTAATACCACAAGAACAGTCTGAGAAATACGTATTTCATCACCAGGCTGTATGCTTTTTTTATCTACTCTAACTCCATTTATATAAGTACCATTTGTAGATTTTAAGTCTTCAAGCATATATCTGCCATCTTCAAAATATATTTGAGCATGATAACTCGATACCGACTGTGATGGAAGCAGCATTTGATTTGCCTCGTTCCTGCCTATTGAGATTTTGCTGCCTATTGGTATGATATCACCAGCAATGAAGCTACCCCCATCGCCTGAATACTCAAGCCTTAGCTTCCAGCCAAGATTTTTCCCACTCTTTAGTCCACTTCTTTTTATATCCTTGGACATAATTTTCAGTGCCTGAAGTATTATAATAAAAATAACTATTACCAGTACTACCTTAAACACTACTGATAGAAAGCTCATATCTAAAATGTTAATTTTCATAGTTCACCCACATTTTCCCACGTTTTTGAAGTAATTAATGTGCATATCTTAACCCTATTATATACAAATACTCTGTATTTTACAAACTTCATACTTACAATTTGTATTTTTTATCAAAAATTTCATAAAAAACACTAAACAAAACTAGCTATTTCGAAGTATAATAATACTGTATTCAAAGTATAGAAATTTTTATATAGCATAATATGTAATGCTGAATAATATAAAAAGGGGGATCGAATCCATGTCATTTTATTAATGGAAATTTCTTACACACTGGGACATGGATATGTTTATGCAGAACTTTATTATTATTGCATTGTTAATTTTAAATATATTTGGATTTGTATTAGTATCCTTAGACAAGTACAAAGCTAAAAACAGATTATGGAGAATACCTGAACGTTCTTTTTTTATCTTGTCTATACTAGGTGGTGGTATCGGCATATACATTGGACTGTTTTTATTTAACCATAAAACACGTCATTGGTATTTTATGGTTATTATACCATTGATTATTCTAGCTCAGATTGTGTTCATTTACTATTTAGCCAACAAATGATTATCTAGGCTCACGGCTAAAATCTATATGCTTGTTTGTAATAAAGAGGAACTTTTTTGAATACCCTTTATTAATAGTGCAAAATGGGGTTATATAAATGAGTTCTGATAGATTTTATAAAAATTCAGCTATACTGACATTCTCAAATTTCATAACAGGCTTTATTGGCTTTGCATTTTCAATTGTACTTTCAAAAAAGCTAGGAGCCGAAGGTCTTGGTCTGTATGGTCTCATCATGCCGGTATATTCCCTTCTTGTTTGCTTGACAGCAGATGGTTTGATAACAGCAGTTTCAAAAGTCTGTGCAGTATATAATAGTAAAAAAGATTATAGAAATTTACATAGAACTGTGAAAACTATAGTTTGCTTTATGGGCTTGTGGAGTATCGCTGTAGCAGCACTTGTTTTTATTAATGCATCAAATATAAGTATTTTTTTCATAAGAGATATCAGAGCCGCAAATGCCATAAAAATAATATGCCCGGCACTGATATTTATACCTTTTTCCGCAATATTTAAAGGAATCTTTTATGGCTTTGAAAAATTCACCATCCCTGCCAGTATTGATATTTTGGAAAAAGGTATTAGAATAACAATTCTCCTATCCACAATTTTACTACTATCACTTAATAATGTAAAAGGCGCCGTAACTGCCGCCTACTTTGCATTGGCAGTGGGAGAAGCTATTAGCCTTTTGATGCTACTAACAGCTTATAAAGTATTCTTTAAAAAACTTGTACCTATAAAAACAAAGGTCAAGAATCCTTTGCAGCTATTAATTGACATATTAGTAATATCAACTCCCCTATGCCTAAACGGATTTCTGTCTTCAATACTAAATACAGCCTCAACTTTGATATTGCCAAGGAGACTAATTAGCACTGGCATGAGTTATGACAATGCCTTAGAACTGATTGGAAAATTCCTTGGTATGTCACTTACAACTGTAAATCTTCCATTTATAATAGTTGGTTCCATAATGACGGTACTAATTCCAGATATGTCACTTAGTATTAGTAAAAAGGATTTATGGAGTACTGAAAGGAGGATATCTCAGGTCTTAAAAATCTCTTTCCTTGTAGGATTAGGCACGCTAATAATATCTTTGTGTATTCCACAAAAACTAGGTATGCTTTTTTATTCTAGAGATGACCTGGGTGTTATGATTAAAACAGCTGGTATTTGCAGCTTTATAAGTTATGCTGCTTGTGCGTCCTATGGGATATTAAATGCTCTTGGCAAGCAGAATGTAAATCTGAGGAATTCGCTCATCGTTTCTGTAGAAGGGTTAGTTCTGGTATTTATTCTTACAGGTATTCCTGCATTAAATATATATGGATATGGTGTATCTATTATTTTGACATCAATAACAGGTCTTGTAATTAATCTCTACGAAATTCGAAAGTACTGTGAAATCCGCTTCACAATAAAGAATTCTCTTGTATTTGTTATGATTGGACTAATAGGATATATGACTATAAAGCTTGCTAGTACTCTTATTCCTGACAGCTTTATTGTATTTGACGTTTTTATTTCTACTATTATCTGCTTTATCGCTATATTTTACCTATCTAAAATTTATAATCAAATAAGCATTAACTAGTTCTATATGCTATAATATTTTTTAAGTGTGTTAAATATTATAAACAAGAAATATTACTATATTCAGACTAGGATAAATACACGGAGGATAAAATGTATAAGTATGTAGTATTTGATGTAGATGGAACAATGGTAGATACAGAAGAAGCTGTTATGTATGCATACCAGCAAATAATATTTAATAAGTATGGAAGGTATTTTACTGAAGAAGAATTGTTAAAGGGTTATGGAGTCCCAACTCCTCAAACTTTAGCTAATTATGGCTTTTCAGATATAGATACTGCTATGAAGGATTATTACAAATACCTCATTGAGGGCTTCAAACGCTGTTCAGTATTTGATGGAATTATTGAAGTTATAAGTGAACTAAAGGTCAAAAACATTCCCATTGGTATTGTCACTTCAAGGTGCAAGTATGAAATTGACATTGATAGCAGCTTGCAGAGTTTAATTGGCAAGTTTGATTCAATTGTATGTTCAGATGATACAACTAATCATAAGCCAAATCCAGACCCTCTAATAAAGGCAATGGAAAAAATGAATGCAATAGCATCTGAAACAATCTATATTGGTGATACAATTTTTGATTCCATGTGTGCCAAAAGTGCTGGAGTAAATTTTGCACTAGCTGTTTGGGGAACTAATAATGCTAATAATATTAGTGCAGACTATTATCTGAAAAAACCTGCCGAATTACTTAATATAATATAATAACTTTCTTGTCCTCAGGTGGAGTTCCTACTCCATCTGAATATGGACAGTTAAAAAACACTTTATCTCTAGTCCGGTATTTATTAACCCTAAGTAGATATTACATGTTTTCAACACTCCATATTCTCTCTCTGTTTCCCTTTTTATTTTGATACATCTTCATATCAAGATCATGAATAAATTGCTCAATGCTTATATTTCTATCATTATACATTCCACTTGCATAGCTATATCTTATATGATACGGTTTTTCGCTTTTACTATTGAAACTATCAATCATTTTTGACATTTTCCTAATCATATCATTAACCTCTATAAATGAAACATCATTTATTAATACCAGGAACTCATCTCCTCCCATCCGAATTACGACACCGTGATCCGAATAGGCTATCTGTAGTATTCTTACAAAGGCTTTAAGAGCATAATCTCCTTCTGAATGTCCATAGCTATCATTGATGCTCTTGAAGTAGTCTAAATCAATCATAACAACTGCTAAATTGCCAGTGGGTTTCTTCTTATATGCATCAATGCACTTTTTTAATACAACTCTATTTCTAGCACCTGTGAGAGAATCTCTATAAAGCTCTCTTTGTTGAATAATAACAAACATAAAAATTAGTATAATAGAATTACTACACCATATAAAACTAGTTGCATTTACCAAAAACTGAATTAATATAAGTATACCAGCAGTTATGACAATTGTAAGTATAGCAACAAACTCAAAATTAATTATCATTTTTTTATTCTTTAATATAATAAAGGCACTATAAGCTGCAAAAATAAAGCTAAGTAATAGAGGAATTGTATATTCTGTTATTCTTATATGAGAAATTGCTTTTAAACTAAAGTGTAAGAAAACAGCTGATATTGCGTTTAATATTAATAATATTCTTATAAGATATCTTGTAGAAGTTTCTATTTTAAATGGTTTAGGAAAATAATTGCATATCAATTTAAAGAAAATATAAGAAAAATAAGGTGCAATTGCAACGATGAGAACTTTAGTAATAACACATAAAATTCTCATTGGTATACTATTGCTTGCAATAAGAAATGCAGATATCACTTCTAGTATTATGAGTAATGTGTTTAATGTAAGTGACACTAAATATAGCCTATTAATTTTTAGTTTTTTATCAAATACATTATAGGAATATATCATAAAAAACAATAATACAGCTGCTGATATAATATTCATCTGCTGATGAATTAACACTTGCATAAACAATACTCCTTACACCAAAAACACATTTTATACCATACCATTTTATAACAAACATTGTAATATTTCAATTATATTAAAAATTTAATATTTTTAAATTAACTTTACCAATTTTATGTGGCGTAAAAGCAGTATTGGGATACTTATTAAACCTGTTTCTTAAAAACAGCTTAATAGCAGCCCCATTATTTTTAGTAAAAACTCATTTTCCATTGATGCCCTAAACCTACAATCCTCACTTTGGAAAGTTGAGTAAACGGATATAACTTGCAAAAACTTCTCTGTTGAAGGATTATTTAAATAAAGTTTAACTATTTCAAAATCCTTTTTAGAAGCTCATTACTCCTCAGAAGCTCCTTAGCCTTTGCTCTGTTCTCATCAACATGCAGATAAGTATGTCTATTTGGCTTTATCGTTGGCGCTAAGTCAATTGCCTTTTCAAAATCAGCAGCCTTCATTTGCAAACTTTCTACGTAATTAAAAAATCCAGTATCACTCAAAAATTTCTCAATTCTCTCGTATCTGTGCTGCTGTACTAAGCTAATGATATATGTGGCAATACCCACCTGAATACCATGAAGCTGTGGTTTTTCAAGTATTTTATCTAGCGCATGGGATATGAGATGTTCGCTGCCGCTAGCTGGAGCACTGTTATTTGCAATTTGCATAGCAATTCCACTCATTGTTAAAGAGTCCACCATTTCTTTAAGAAAAAATTCTTCTGTTACTTGTGTATATGGCATTCTTACAATACTATTCACTGACTTTTTGGCTAACATTGCTGCAAAATCATTTACTCTTGCCGCCTTGTTATTCTCTTCATAATACCAATCAAAAACTGCTGTTATTTTTGAAACGATGTCTCCTAGTCCTGAGTATATGAACTTCATAGGTGCATTCTTAATAACCGCTATATCAACTATTATTCCAAATGGCATTACTGCATGAACAGATGTCCTTCTCCCATTTATAATCAGTGAACAGCCTGAACTGGAAAATCCATCATTAGAGGTTGATGTGGGAATACTTATAAATGGAAGGTTTCTCAAAAATGCTATATATTTTGCTGCATCAAGCACCTTTCCACCACCAACACCTATTATAGCATCTGCATTTGAGGAAATTGAAAATGCCAATGGCATAAGATTTTCTATTGTTATATCATCATAATCAAAGGTTTCAAGTAGACTTAAGTGAGAATTTGAATTTATTGAATTAAGTATCTTTTCTCCGAACAGCTCTCTGATTCCATCTCCAAATAAAACAACTACCTTTTTGATTCCAGCTCTAAAAATATACGAACCTATATTTCCCAGTATATTACTATCTACTTCCATAATTGTTGGAATTTCAATTCTATGAACTGATGTACTCATACTAACCTCCACGCCCACTTGGGCAGAAAAATATGGTTAAGACTTCTTGGAGCACCTCTACTTCGCAGAGGTACGCAGTAGACTTACTGCCTTCCACATTGGCAAAAACCACTTGTGGTTTTTGAAGCTCGAAAATGCACCATGTTTTCACTGACTTTGTTTCGAGCTCCTCATTTTAGTTTATAACAATTACACTTAAGTAATTAATCAACTTTTGCACATAAGTTATTTCAGCCAACCCTGCTCAAGCATATATTTTTCTACTTCGATAAAACTGTTAAAGGGTACAAAAGGTATATCCCTATCACTCAGCAGTTCTTTCAGGTCATTTCTTGCAAATGCACAGTCTGCAGCTTTTGCAGCCCCTACATCGGGCTCACTGTCACCAGAAAAATATACCTTTAAATATTTTTTCTTCAGTGTTTGTATTACCTTTTCCTTGTCGATACCCCATAATTCTGAATAAAACTCGCTTTTTGAGTCAGGTAGTATATGAATTCCTCTGTCTTTATATACTCCGTCCATTGAAATTACAGTAACACTATTTATATTATTATGTGCCAGCAGTTTTTTGATATAATACGAAGTTCCTGCACTTAAAATGTAAAAATCTCCACCACAGTTTTCAACCCTTTTTATGAAATCAATTGCATATGAATCCAGAGGAAGGTTGAGTATGTCCTCAAGAATTTCCTCTTCACTTCTATCCATTGAATTAAATATTTTATTTAGAAAGTCAACATTTATTTTTCTAGTTTTTCTCCACTCATCATAAAAATCCCACGCCCAATCCTTTAAGTACTTATCCATTACAATATGATAAAAATCTCGATCTGTAAGAGTACCATCAAAATCCGATACAAAAGCAAATTTTTTCATGTATTCCACCTTCTCTATATTTT
>JAEZIB010000184.1 GCA_023416275.1 Bacillota bacterium
TTTTTTAAATCTACTTGTAGATTTTAGTCTACTTGATAGACTTTGGAATTTTTTCGAGTTCCTTTACATGGTCTTTCGTTAGAAAGACTTGTCACTGTTTACTTTTCAAAGTCCAATCCTCTAAAGCATTAATTCAACTGCTTTTCAAGGTGTTTGCTGTTTGTTTGTCGCAAGCAGCTTAATTATAATACCATCTTGCTGTTTGCTTGTCAACACTTTTTTATTTTTTATTTTAAGTTTTTTCTAAATTTTTTTTCTAAACCTACAATATGAATAAACTTTGCGTTGCATCTCTCGACAGCTTCGTTAGTATACCATCATACCAAATACATTTCCAGCACAATATGCTTCTATATTTACTCATTCTTTTAATTTATGTATTATTTCCTGCAATATTCATACAAAAAGCCTTCATTATATTAACTATCCTTAACTTTCAATAATAGTTATGCATATTTTTTCTTAGCTAAAGGTGGGCACTAGTAACCCCCGTATCAACCTTTCAACAATGAAAATCACCCATGCCGGATTCACATCGAAAAAAGGCTACATGATCTCTCATAATGCCCCCCTTAATAATTGCAGATGTAGAATTCTACATACCTTACAGACGAATAAAGAGCCAATCACCTGTTAAAGCGACTGACCCTTCAATAAAAATTTAAGTTTACTGTTCTACCCCAACCATTGACATAGAACATAAATTAATAATACTATTTAGTTCAAAATCAAAATTTCTAGATATCTTTGTCTGTTTGATTATTATCAGACAAACTACAGTCTGAATTCTCACGTACATAATCATCATTGTCGATTTCTTCGCTGTCTACTTCATCTTCATTGACCATTCTTGCGATGCTTACAACCTTAACTCCATCAGCCATTCTCATAAGAGTTACACCTTGAGTTGCTCGTCCAAGAATACTAACTTCGCTTACTTTCATACGAATAATAGTACCATCGCTACTGATTAGCATAATGTCATCATCTTCTGATACAAGTTTCATACCCGCAGACTTACCAGTTTTGTCAGTAATTCTATAAGTAAGAACACCTTTACCGCCTCTGTTTTGAACCTTGTACTCATCTAACTCTGTTCTCTTTCCAAAACCGTTTTCTGTAACAACTAATAAAGTGGTATTTTCTGTGCAAACCTCCATACCGATAACATGGTCGTCATCATCAATCTCTATACCTTTAACTCCTTGTGAAACTCTTCCTATTGGTCTAGCATCAGTCTCATTAAATCTTATAGCCATTCCATTATAAGTAGAAATAATAATGTCTTGATTACCATCAGTAAGTTTTACATCTATCAGTTGATCATCTTCTCTCAATGAAACAGCAGCAAGTCCGCCCTTTCGTATATTGCTATACTCCATAACGTCAGTCTTCTTAACTAAACCATTGCGAGTGGCCATAACAAGATATTGTCCTTCTTTATATTCTTGAATAGGAATTACTGTAGTAATCCTTTCATCTCCATCAAGCTGTAGAAGATTTACAATAGCGGTTCCCTTTGCCTGTCTTCCTGACTCAGGTATTTCATATGCCTTAAGCCTATATACTCTACCTTTATTAGTAAAGAACATAATAAAGTGGTGTGTAGTCGTAACAAATAAATCCTTAACAAAGTCCTCTTCCCTGGTACTAAGCCCTATAATACCTTTTCCACCACGTCTCTGGCTTGTATAAGTGTCAGCAGGAAGTCTCTTAATATACCCAAAATGAGTTAAAGTTATTACGCTTTCCTCCTCTTCTATAAGATCCTCCATATCAATTTCATATTCATCAATCTCTATTTTTGTTCTTCTGTCATCAGCATATTTATCTTTTATTACCTTTAACTCATCTTTAATTATTCCATGTACTAATATTTCATTGGCCAATACGTTCTTATAATAATTAATACGTTCAATAAGTTCATTGTACTCATTATCTATTTTTTCTCTTTCTAAGCCTGTTAATCGGCCTAATCTCATGTCTACAATAGCTTGAGCCTGCTTATCACTAAATCCAAACCGTTCAGTTAAACCTGCCTTTGCAATAGGCTCATTCTTTGAAGATCTAATAATCTTAATAACTTCATCTAAATGATCAAGAGCTAATTTTAAACCTTCTAATATATGAGCACGAGCCTCAGCCTTATCTAGTTCAAATTTCGTTCTGCGCCTAATAACATCCTTCTGGTGATCTATGTAATAGTCAAGAATCTGTCTTAGATTAAGGGTTCTTGGCTCATAAAGATTGTCCTCAGTAGGTACTATAGCTACCATATTTGCACTAAATGTCTCTTGTAGCTGAGTATTTTTATACAATTGGTTTAATACGACTCCCGGATTTGCGTCGCGCTTTAACTCAATTACTATTCTTACAGGTTCGTTTCTTCCTGATTCATCTTGTAAGAAAGATATTCCTTCTATTCGCTTTTCTTTAACTAGATCAGCAATTTTCTCTATTAGACGCGCTTTATTAACCATATATGGTATTTCAGAAATAATAATTCTATGCCTATTTCCGGGCATTTCTTCTATAGTAGCTTCAGAACGAACAACTATTCTTCCCCTACCAGTTCTATATGCATCTCTTATCCCTTTTTTACCTACAATTTTAGAAGCTGTGGGAAAATCAGGTCCTTTAATGTATTTCATCAATTCATCAATAGTTATCTCTGAAT